>JALSGX010000079.1 GCA_026982535.1 Ghiorsea sp.
GCTCCAAACATTGTTGTCGAGCTTCTTGCCCAATGACGGTATGAAGCTGTCGCACCATCAATGGAAAGGGGTGTGGTCCTGCGGCAGTACCAAAGATGTAATAGGTATCTTCACATGATGCCACCCATACGCGCAGAGCTTCATTGACCGCATCTTTAAGTGTAGCATTGCCTGAGTCCACAGGAACAACATTGGCACCAAGAAGCTTCATTCGAAATACATTGGGCGCTTGCCTACGAATATCTTCACGCCCCATATAAATATCACACCGCATATTAAACATCGCAGCCACGGTTGCGGTTGCAACACCATGTTGCCCCGCACCTGTTTCAGCAATCACTTTTTTCTTGCCCATGCGCCGTGCAAGCAGTGCCTGCCCAATGGTATTGTTCACCTTATGCGCACCTGTATGATTCAAATCTTCGCGTTTAAGGTAAATCTGCGCACCGCCCACTTCAGCGGTAAGTTGTTTGGCATGATACAAGGGTGTAACACGACCCACATAGTTTTTAAGTAAGTCCAAACGCTCTTTATGAAACGCTGGGTCAGCCCATGCTTCAAAAAAAGCATCTTCAATTTCTTGAAGTGGCTGCATCAAAGTTTCTGCAGCAAACCTGCCACCATACTTGCCAAAATGACCACCTTCATCAGGAGCATGTTTGATATCTAAATCATAATCCATGGTAAAACTTCTCACATAAATACTTCATTTTTTCTCTATCTTTCAGACCTTTCGAAGACTCAACACCCGATGATACATCCAAGCCGTAAATGCCTTGAACACCCATCGCATCCACAATGTTTCCAACATGAATACCACCTGCGAGAATAATAGGAAACTCATGGTTTATATCCTGAATCAGTGACCAATCAAATGATTGACCTGTACCACCATATACACCTTTAGGTGCTTTGGCATCCAACAAGACAGGACAATGATACTCCGATAAACGCATGAAGTCTTTGGCTTCCGCAATTGGCAACGCCTTTACGACTCGTCGATGTTGTGCGGCACAAAATCGAGGGCTCTCATCACCATGCAGCTGGATAATATCAAGGGCACAAGTTGCCAGCACATCATCAACCAACATTTGTGATGGATTAACAAACAAACCCACAATCGTGACAAAAGGTGGTAATTGTTTAATGATTTCATGTGCCTTGACAGGGTTAATATACCGTGGGGATTTTTCATAAAACACAAAACCCAAGGCATCAACACCGAGGCTTGTAGCAAGCAATGCGTCCTCAAGCCGAGTAATACCGCAAATTTTCAAGCGAAGATGATGTTGTCTATCTGGTTTCATACGCCTATTGTAAAGTCATTATAGTCTAACAAGCAACAAACAAAAAAGGTCACCTAACGGCGACCTTTTTATATTTATCCTGAACTTAAGCTTATTTTTTTCGCTTTTTCAACATACGCAAGCGGGCTGCAAGCATAGCAATCTCAGCTTCAACGGCTGCAAAATCAACATCTTCTTTACTGGAAGACAACATTTCCTCTGCTTTTCGTTGTGCTGCAATAATTTCTGCCTCATTCATATCAGAAGCACGCTCTGCAGTATCTGCCAAGACAGTAATTTTATCAGGCTGCACTTCCATAAACCCACCTGATACAAATACTTCATCTGTATCGTCACCATTCATAATGCGAAGTTCACCAGCATCTAGCGATGCCAACAAAGGACTATGCTTAGGCATAATACCCAGCTCACCTGCAGATCCCGGAGCAACCAACATTGTAGCCTCGCCTGAATAAACTTCTCGCTCAGCTGTGGCGACCAATACTTTCATGCTAGACATGGCAATTACCCTTTTGCCTGCATTTTTTCAGCCTTGGCAACGGCATCATCAATAGAGCCAACCATGTAAAAAGCTTGCTCTGGCAAGTGATCATAGTCACCAGCCAAAATACCCTTAAAGCCTTTAATTGTTTCATCTTTCTTGGCATAAACACCAGGAGATCCAGTAAACACTTCAGCAACATGGAATGGTTGAGATAAGAAGCGTTGCAGTTTGCGTGCGCGGTTTACTTGCAACTTATCTTCATCTGACAGCTCATCCATACCCAAGATTGCAATAATATCTTGAAGCTCTTTATAGCGTTGCAATGTGCGTTGAACACCTTGTGCAACTTCATAATGCTCAATACCCACAATTTTAGGGTCAAGCTGACGAGAAGTTGAATCCAATGGATCAACCGCTGGGTAAATACCAAGCTCTGCAATTTGACGCGATAATACGATTGTAGAATCCAAGTGAGCAAATGTTGTTGCAGGGGCTGGGTCTGTTAAGTCATCCGCTGGCACATAAACCGCTTGTACTGAAGTAATTGAACCAACCTTGGTTGATGCAATACGCTCCTGCAAGCGACCCATTTCTTCAGCCAAGGTAGGCTGATAACCCACCGCTGATGGCATACGACCCAAAAGCGCTGATACTTCAACACCAGCCAAGGAATAGCGGTAAATATTATCAATGAAGATCAGAACATCACGACCCTCATCACGGAAATATTCCGCCATAGTTAACCCTGTTAGCGCAACCCGAAGACGGTTACCTGGAGGCTCATTCATTTGACCATAAACCAAGGCAACTTTATCAAGTACATTTGATTCCTTCATTTCATAGTAGAAGTCATTACCTTCACGGGTACGTTCACCAACACCAGTAAATACAGAAAAACCACCATGACCTGTTGCGATATTGTTGATTAACTCCATCATGTTAACCGTTTTACCAACACCAGCACCACCAAACAAACCAACTTTACCACCTTTGGCGATTGGTGCCATCAAGTCAATCACCTTGATACCTGTTTCCAAAATCTCATTCGCAGGCGCAAGCTCTTCAAATGTCGGTGCTGCGCGGTGAATTTCCCAAGTCTCTTCCGACTTAACTTCAGAGCCCTCAAAGTCTATACCTTCACCAAGCACATTCATAATCCGACCTAGTGTTGCTTGACCAACTGGAACTTTAATAGCTGCACCGGTATCTGTAACTTCAAGACCACGCTTTAAGCCATCTGTTGCACCCATGGCAACTGTACGCACAACATTATCACCAATATGCTGTTGCACCTCTAGTGTTAGGTGGACATCTTTTAGCTTTAATGCATTATAAATCTTTGGTAGCTCCCCTGCTGGGAAACGGACATCAACCACAGGTCCTACGATTTGTACAATTGTTCCTACACTCATTGAATATCTCCTAATTGCCTATGCAGCTGCTGCACCAGCACTAATTTCAGCAAGCTCTTGCGTAATGGCTGCTTGGCGTGCCTTATTATAAGTAATTTGCAAATCAGATATAATCTCTTTTGCATTGTCAGTTGCAGATTTCATTGCAACCATTCGAGCGGATTGTTCACACGCCTTGTTATCCAAAACAGCTTGGTACACTATAGCTTCAATGTAGCGTGTTAGTAACCCATCAAGAACCATTTTACTGTCGGGCTCATACAGATAATCCCAATACCCCTGGCGATCCTTCGCCTCAGGCTCAGGGCAAGGTAAAAGCTTAACTTCAGTGGGCTTTTGCGTCATGGTATTGACAAAAGTGTTAAATACCAAGCGAACCTCATCATACTCGCCATCTACAAACTTCTGAATCGCCAAGTCAACAACGCCAACAATTTCTGAAAAATGCGGTGAATCGCTAATATCTTCAGCACTTGCGACCAATGGTGCGATTCGCTTCATAAACAAACCAGCACGACGACCGATGGTAAGCACCTCAACTTCAGCATTTTCCTGAACAGCTTTAATACTTACGAGTGTTTCTTTGAATAGATTGGTATTCAGACCACCACACAATCCTTTGTCAGATGAAATCACGATATAGGCTACACGCTTAACTTCGTCCCTTGGCTGCAAAAACACATGTTTATACTCAGGGTGTGCTTGCATAAGGTTTGCAATTACAGTATTGATACCATCTGCATAAGCACGAGAGTTTGCAACTGCATCTTGAGCTTTACGCATTTTACTAGCCGCTACCATTTCCATGGCTTTGGTAATTTTTGATGTGTTTTGCGTAGCTTTAATTTGCCCGCGGATTTCCTTAGCAGATGCCATCAGATAACCCCTTAGTATGTGCCAGTCGCTTTGAAGTCGGCAACGGCTTTCTTCAAAGTGTCAACCACTTCATCCGTTAACTCAGGCTTATCATTCAAAGCCTTAATGAAGTCGGCATGATTTGAATTCAAATAAGCTATATACGCCTTCTCAAAAGCCACGATTTGATTAGCATCAATATCATCCAAATCACCATTATTGAGCGCAAACAAGATTGCCGTCATCTCAGCCACAGATTGTGGTGAGTTTTCATCCTGCTTAAGCACCTCAACACCACGCTTGCCCCTTTCAATCTGAGCGCGTGTCGCTTCATCCAAATCAGATGCAAACTGTGCGAATGCAGCCAATTCGCGATACTGAGCCAAATCTAAGCGAAGACCACCACCAACCTTTTTCATTGCCTTGGTCTGCGCTGCACCACCAACACGGGATACCGACAAGCCAGCATTAATTGCTGGGCGTTGACCCGAGTTAAACATTGATGTTTCCAAGAATATCTGCCCATCGGTAATTGAAATCACATTGGTCGGCACAAATGCCGAAACATCACCTTCTTGTGTTTCGATAATGGGCAACGATGTCAATGACCCTGTTTTTCCTTTCACTTCACCTTTTGTGAATTCCTCAACATATGTTTCATCAACTCGGGAGGCACGCTCCAAAAGGCGTGAATGAATGTAGAATACATCACCTGGATAAGCCTCACGGCCTGGAGGACGACGCAAAATCAAAGAAATTTGACGATACGCCCAAGCTTGCTTGGTAAGGTCATCATAAACAATAAGCGCATCCTCACCACGGTCACGGAAGTATTCACCCATCGTACAGCCAGCATATGGCGCAATATACTGCAATGCAGCTGCCTCAGACGCATTGGCTGAAACGATAATAGTATGGTCTAGCGCATCATGCTCTTTTAATATGCGCACAACATTCGCAACTGTGGATGCCTTTTGACCCACCGCAACATAAATACATGTTACACCAGTATCTTTTTGGTTAATAATCGTATCAATGGCAATCGCTGTCTTACCCGTTTGACGGTCACCAATAATCAACTCACGCTGACCACGACCTACAGGAACCATGGAGTCAATTGCCTTGATACCTGTTTGCAATGGCTGATCAACAGACTTGCGCGAAATCACACCTGGCGCAATCTTTTCAACAGCATCAAAACCGTCATGCTCAACAGGGCCCTTGCCATCCACAGGTTGACCCAATGCGTTCAATACACGCCCTTTCAACCCATGCCCAACAGGAACTTCAAAAATACGCCCTGTACACTTTACTTCATCACCTTCTGCCAAGTGTGTGTACTCGCCAAAAATAACCGCGCCAACACTATCCTGCTCAAGGTTCAGAACCATGCCCAGCGTGTCACCTGGAAACTCAAGCATTTCACCAGCCATGGCGCCTTCGAGCCCATCAATCAATGCAACACCATCACCAACTGAAATCAAACGCCCAACATTTGCATCACTTGCGCTTGCCTCAAAACCCTTGATTTGCTCTTTAATAATTGAACTAATTTCTGCTGTATCAAGTTTCATCCCAATATCCTCTGTATCTAATCAAACCGACAATGCACGCTTCAAGCCATCCAAGCGGCCGCGTACAGAATGGTCAATTTGGCGATCGCCAATGTTTAGAATCACACCACCTAAAATCGAAGCATCAGCGTGAACATTAAGTTCAACTTCCTTGCCCAACCCTGAACGAATGGATTCCTTTAATTTTCCAGCCAATGCTGCATCAAGTTCAACGGCAACTGTAACATCAACCATAACTTTTGAATCAGCATCATATACCAACTTCTCAAGCATCTCTGCGATACTCGGCAAAAGGCTTGCTTTACCACGCGAGCATAACAATGTCACAAGCCTAAGCAGACCCTCTTCTTTAACAGACGCAGCCTTGAGAATAATGCGAGCCCGCTCATTTGCGGATATTTGCGTGTTATTCAACAATGCTTTCGCATCTTTATTCACCGCAACCTGCGCAAGCCTGTTCAGACCATCAGTCAAGTCCAGACCTTCCTGATAAAGCTCAAACAGCGCAACAGCATAACGGCGTGCTATTGACCTTTCCATACTCATGCCGCAATACCGTCAGCAATAACTTTTTCAATCAATGCTTTATGCTTATTAGCATCAAGCTCTGACTCAACAATTTTTTCTGCTGCTAAGATCGCCAGCCCTGCAACCTCTTGTTGCAAGTTTTGACGCAAGCGACCAGCCTCTGCCTCTGCTTCTTCTTTCGCACTTTGAACAATAAGCTCGCTATCGTGACGCGCCTTAGCAACAGCTTCTTCCGAAACTTCCAAAGCACGACGCTCGGCAGATGCAACAATCTCTTGCGCTTTTTGCTTCGCCTCATCGATTAACGCTTTTGCTTCCGCCTCTGCTTCGGCTTGCGCACTTTTTCCAGCCTCTGCTGCTGCCAAACCTTCCGCAATCTTTTGCGTCCGCGCAGCCATTGCATCATTCAAAGGTTGATAGAGAATCTTGCCCAACAAAACTACCATTGTTAAGAAAACAATAATTTGCCCAATAAAAGTTAAGTCTAAACTCATTTCTTTACCCCTTTAAGATTCCCAATTCAACCAACTGCTACTTAACCCAAGAAAGGATTAGCAAACAAGAACCACAGGGCAAACGCCATAATAATAAATGGGAAAGACTCCATCAAACCTGCAAAAATAAACATGTTAAACATCAACTGTGGACGCATTTCTGGCTGACGTGAAATACCTTCTAGTGTTTTAGAACAAATTAAACCCCAGCCAATTGCAGAGCCCAAGCCTGCAGCTGCCAAGATTACGCCGACAGAAATTGCTGTCGCAGCGGTGATGATTACTGTTGCATCCATTTTATACTACTCCTTAGTTTTACTTCTTTTTTTAAAGTTATCGCTTTGCGATTAGTGCTCTACTGGCTGATGCGCTATTGATAAGTACACCACAGTAAGAATCATGAAGATGAAAGCCTGAAGCAAGCCAATAAACAAGTGAAAAAACGACCACCCCAAGCCAACCAAAAACCCTGCAATTTCCGAAATAATGCCACCAAGTGTCATCAACTCCTCAAACGAGCCAACCAACAACAAGGAAGCAATCAACAGGAAGATTACCTCGCCTGCAAACATATTACCAAACAACCGGAACGACAAGCTTAATGGCTTTGCAATTTCCTCTACAAGTTTCAACACCAAATTGATCGGCATAACAATTGGCTTCAAATATACAGGCACCAAACTTGTAAACGGCTCCATTACCAACTCTTTCATAAAATGAACAGGCTTAAGCTTAAACTCATAGTACAACACGAGCACAAAAACTGAAACCGCCATTGCCGCTGGCAAATTGAGATCATTGGTAGGCACAGGTCTAAATGCTGGTGCGCCAAACGCGTGCGCAATATTACCAAGCAAATAGGCAGGCAAAATATCGATTGTGTTACACAGGAATATAAACACAAAAATTGTAAGCGCTAGTGGTGCAACTATAGGGTTGTGCACTGGAAAATTATCACTCACCGTGGTATTGATAAACTCAACAACAGACTCAACAAAGTTCTGAGCACCTGTTGGTGCACCCTCAGTGATCCTTCCACGCAACCAAAATGCAAAGCCAATCAACATCAATGCAATTGATGTTGTCACAATCATAGTATCTACATGAATTTGCATGAAGGGATTGCTTTCATCAAATGTGTATGTCCAATACTCCAAATGATCAGCAATGCTAGACCCATGCTCCTCTACTTGCCCATGTCCAACTTGTCCCTGCTCAGCCAAGACTGTCTCCCTTTATTTTATAAATCATCATCAAACTCTTAATATACATTGCTATATATGCAGAAGCCATCCCCACAATCAAACCCAAAGGCTGAATCGAGAGTACATAAACCGCAACCGTCAGCAACACAAGCATTACAGCAAAACGAACCCCCGCGAGCCTGTACAGTATATTTCGATTTCCTTCCGCCTTAACAACACTTTTGTGTACATGCCAAGTTGAGCCCACAACCAGCAGACCACCCAGCATCACACCAGCCCAATCGATACCAAACACTGCTCCAACTAGCGCCGCAATAGCCACAAAACCAAGTTGCCAATACACAAGCTGATGCATACCCACTTGATAGCCAACATGATTTGTTTTGCTGCCTGGAATATCTCCCAACAAAGAGTCACCCCTCATTTGCGGTGCGATTTCTAGCAGAAGTTTCACACAAAAACAAACATTGTTTTTACATCGAAAGAAAAAGACACAGAAATGTGTCTTTTTCTATGACTCATTACCGCGTAAACACCTAAAAGTCAACAGCTACTGCCAGTGCACCTGCCAAATACGCGGGCACTTTACTACCATCCAAAACCACCTCAGATGAGGACATTGCCACTGCCAAATCAACCCTTGCAGCCCATAAGTTTAACCCGAGACCTGCTGTTGGAACAATGCCAATATCCTGAGACATATTATTAAATGCGCCCACACGAATAGCCAGCACTTTCCAAGCATCCCATTCCAAGCCAAAGTTCCAGTATTGTGTTTTACTTTCTGCTGTGGCACCTTCATTTTCAGTCAAATCATAACCTAACTCAACAGACAGGGTATCCATAGGCATCCATGCAGCCCCAAACTTCACCTGTGGCTTTAACTCATAAACATAAGGGGTATTACTAAATGTCCCCGCCCCTGAGTGTTCAAATGAAGGCGCATTAATATTTTTCACTGTTAAGCCAACCTGCCATGATGGAATCCTATACATAACACCCACATCCAAACCAAATGCAGTCGAACGCTCGGTGTTATTACGATCAAAACTAATACTGGTATTTTGGCTAAACAGCTTGGTATCCCAAGCCACAATATCAGCTTGCATATACTTCAAAACACCTCCCACACTCAAATTATCACTAAACGCGTAACCGTAAGTAAAGCCAACTTCTGCTATAGCAACACCTCGCAAAGAAAGTGCGGTTGTGTTATTCGCCAAATCAGTACCTGCCGCCTGCGCAATCACGATCATCGCATCTGTATTCTGCTGTTCTTGCCCAGCGGCTGTTCCTGCTAAAGCTTGATCGTAAGCTGCCACTACAGCATTCGCCTCGCCCACTGTAAGCCCAGCATTTGTTGTTAAAGCACTAATCATCTCATTAACTTGCTGTGCATTAAAGTATGTTGTCGTCGGCAATGTTGGTAGAACAACCCCATTGGTAAATGATGTAAAAACATTACCAAAACCAACATTAGTTGCATCAATCGTAATACTGCTATTCAAATCTACCGCTGCACGGATACCCAAGCCATAATTAGCAACACGCGCGCCAACAGTGCCGTTGACAGAAAGATTTGCGCCCATCGGTGATGTATCCAGTGTGGACAACCCGCTTACAACTTGAGCTGCTTGCTGTATCTGAGTGGCATTTAACTGCCCTGTCAATGTAGAAGGGTCTGGCAATGCTTCAATTTTAATCCGATTGGCATCCAATGGTCCAAAGGTATACGCTGCAAGACCCGCATCAACATCCAAGCCAAAATCTTTTTCGGCCAAGCGGTTATTATCACTCACAGCACCTTCTCGACCGAAAAAACCATAAGCTGCGGGGTTCCAATATGATGCATCAACGCCATGTGTCGAAGCCACGCTGGAACCCCCCATACCAAGCGCACGAACACTTGCCGGAGCAAACTCTGCAGATAACGCTTGACCACTCAAAACCACCATAGAACAAGTAACTGCCACCAAGTACTTTTTAGAATTCATAAATCCTCCTTGTATATAGCTACATTCTAGCTCAAAAAAAAAGCTCTGCAAGAGCAGAGCTTTTTACTTCGAAAAACCAAAAGCTACGACTCAGCTGCCTCTTCTGTTTTTTCTTTCTTATGAATATCTTCAACCAGTTCTATCAAGGCCATAGGGGCTGCATCACCAGCACGAATACGAGTTTTGATTATACGCGTATAGCCCCCTGAACGATCTCCAAATGCAGCCGCCACATCCCCAAACAAACGATCAACAATGGGACGGTAACGAAGCTTGGATAGCGCTTGACGGCGCGAATGCAAGTCACCCTTCTTACCTAAAGTAATAAGCTTTTCAACATAAGGCTTAACCGCTCTCGCCTTTGCCTGCGTTGTCTCAATTTTGCCATGCGTCAACAGTGCCGTTGCAAGGTTAGCCAACACTGCGCGGCGGTGCCCTGAAACAAGACCTAGTGACGTACGATGTTTGCGATGTCTCATCGTGAATACCTCTTATTTTTCTTCAGCGGACTCTGGAGTCCAGCCATCTACTTCCATACCTAAAGAAAGCCCCATACTTTCTAATACAACTTTAATTTCAGTTAATGATTTGCGCCCAAAGTT
Organism: Ghiorsea sp.; assembly: GCA_026982535.1. GTDB lineage: Bacteria > Pseudomonadota > Zetaproteobacteria > Mariprofundales > Mariprofundaceae > Ghiorsea. The sequence goes on from JALSGX010000079.1 coordinate 10,456, forward strand.
TGGTGTGCGCAGCATTTCTTGCTCAGTGCGCTGAACCAGGTCACCAACATAGAAAACATTATCTGATTTTAAACAATTCATTGAGCGCACTGACAGATCTAAATGATCTATCGGCTGATTCAGCAAATCAAGCAAGTTGCTACTTGCATCCTCATCCTCTTCGACCGCTTCAACAACATCAAAGTCAACAAACACATTAAGCTGTTCTTGCAGCATCGATGCTGCCATACTAATAGCATCTTGCGGCGAAATTGAACCATCCGTATCAACTTCCATAATCAGCTTATCATAATTTGTTTTTTTGTTAACACGCGCATTTTCTACACGCATGGCAACCCTGCGAATTGGTGAATAAGATGCATCGATCAAAAGAAATCCTTTAGGTCGGCCAGCTTCCTCTCGATCTTGTGCGGGATCATAACCCCTTCCTTTTTCAGCAATTAACTCCATTGCTAGCTTGCCATCTTCATTCAAGTGTGCGATGATAAGCTCAGGATTTAATATAGATACCCCAGCTGGACACTTAATGTCTGCTGCTGTAACAACCGCTGGACCCTGAACATTCAAGGTCAATGTCTCTGCTGAATCACCCCGCATTTGAATATCTAGCTCTTTAAGGGTTAAAATGATATCTACAACATCCTCTCGTACACCCGCAATAGAGTCAAACTCATGCAACACACCATCAAAAGAAACCGATGTAATAGCCCCTCCTGGTAAAGAAGAAAGCAACATGCGGCGCAATCCATTGCCTATTGTTGTGCCAAAACCACGCTCAAGAGGCTCGAAAACAATTTTGGCGGAACGCCCTGCTACCATTTCTTCAATCGAAATAGAACGCGGATTAATCAGTTCCATATTGATATACCTCTTAATTATTTAGAATACAATTCTACGATGAGTTGCTCCCGGATGCCCGGATCCAACTGATCGCGAACTGGCGGCTCACGATAAACACCTTGACACTGTTGCAAGTCAACATCCAACCATTCTGGCGCGCCTCTTTGTCCTGCTGCTTCTACAGAAGCACTAACACGAAGATGCTGCTTTGCTGCTTCCGTTAAACCAACCGTATCACCAGCTTTCACTCGGTATGATGGAACATTCAAGACCGTCCCATTCACTTGAACATGCTTGTGACGCACCATCTGCCTAGCTTCAGTGCGAGAAGACGCAAAACCCATACGAAAAACCACATTGTCCAAGCGACTTTCTAAAAGCTGCAACAATATTGTACCTGTAATGCCTGGCATTTTATCAGCGTCTTTATAATATCTAACAAACTGCTTCTCTTGCAGCCCGTAAATACGCTTAACTTTTTGCTTCTCACGCAACTGAATACCATAGTTGGAAATCTTGGCACGGCGACCTTGACCATGCATGCCTGGAGGAAACGGGCGATCCTCCATAGGGCATTTTGCTGAATAGCATTTTGAACCTTTAAGAAAAAGCTTTTCGCCTTCACGGCGACAAAGACGACACTTTGCTTCTAAATAACGAGCCATTCTGTATTTACTCCTAAACCCGACGACGCTTCGGTGGGCGACAGCCGTTATGTGGAATTGGTGTTACATCACGAATCGATGTAACATTTAAGCCTGCTGCTGCAATAGCGCGCATCGCCGACTCACGCCCAGAACCAGGACCTTTGACCAATACTGCTACATTCTTCACACCATGCTCCATAGCCTTAACTGCAGCTTCCTCTGCTGCAACCTGTGCCGCAAACGGGGTGCTTTTACGCGAACCCTTAAAGCCTGCTCCACCGCTGGTTGCCCAGCTGATTGTATTGCCTGATTCATCCGAAAATGTAATAATTGTATTGTTAAAAGAAGCCTTAATGTGAGCTACAGCATTGGCAATGTTTTTGCGTGCCCGCTTCTTGGTTGCTTTTGTTTTAGCCATTCTTTAACCTAGCCTCTTACTTCTTCTTACCCGCAACAGCCCTGCGAGGACCTTTGCGAGTACGAGCGTTTGTTTTACTTTTCTGACCACGAACCGGGAGACCTTTACGGTGGCGCAAGCCACGATAGCACCCCAAGTCCGTAAGGCGCTTGATATTCATCAAAACTTCACGACGAAGATCACCTTCGATTTTGTATTCATTATTCAAGAGATTACGAATACTATCAATTTGCTCATCAGTCAAAGCATTGACCCGAGTATTGGGATCAATCTCTAGTCTTTCCAGTATCTCTTGAGCACGCGACGCACCTACACCATAAATGTAAGTTAACGCAACTACCACACGCTTTTGTGTGGGTATATTTACACCAGCAATACGAGCCATTTATGCCACCTTCTTCAATACAGTCATCTTAACCCTGACGCTGCTTATGGCGTGGATTCTCACAAATAATGCGAACCACACCCTTACGACGGATCACCTGACACTTCAAACACATTTTCTTTACAGACGCACGAACTTTCACAGTACGCCCTCCATCTTCCACAACATAATCGTTGAGTTATTTTTCACGGTAGCTAATGCGCCCGCGACTTAAATCATAAGGTGAAATATCAACTTTAACCTTATCCCCTGGTAAAATGCGAATATAATACTTACGCATTTTACCTGAAATTGTACATAGCACTTCATGACCATTCTCAAGCTTCACCTTGAACATTGCATTCGGTAGCTTCTCAACTACCTCACCAGCCATTTCAATAATATCTTCTTTAGCCATGTTATCCTTTTACCACTTCGAGCAATGCCAAATATACTTCATCCATGCCAGATTCAGCATTTACCCTGCGAAACGCCTTGTCTTGACTGTAAAAGTCCAGTAGTGGTGCTGTTTGTTCTGCATACACCTCAAGACGCTGTGAAATAACCTCTTCGGTATCATCAGCTCTTTGATATAAAGAGCCACCACACTGATCACACTGCCCCTCAATTTTGGGTGGCGAATAATGCCGATGAAAACTAAAACCGCAAGCACTACATATCAGACGACCTGTTAAACGCTCCAAAAGCACCTGTTTTGAAGCATCCATAAAGATTACACGATCAATATCCATCGCATGTTTAGCCAACATTTCCTTCAATGCTGATGCTTGTGCAACATTGCGTGGAAACCCATCGAGAAGAAACCCAGCTTTTGCTTCAGGTGAAGTGATACGCTCTTCGATCAAGCCAATAACCAAGCCATCCGTTACCAGCTTCCCAGCATCCATAAATGCCTTTGCCTGCAAACCAAGCTCTGTCTCTTCAGCAACCGCTGCTCTTAGCAAGTCGCCCATTGCCAAATGGATAATACCAAGTTTATTTGCTAGTCTTATGCCTTGTGTTCCCTTACCAACGCCAGGGGGGCCAAAAAGTACAATATTCATTATCTTCGCTTCAGCTTCGCTTGCTTCATCAAGCTTTCATATTGGCTACTCATTAAATGTGACTGGATTTGAGCCATGGTATCCATCGTCACAACAACAATAATAAGCAAACTTGTGCCACCAAAGTAAAATGGTACGCCATAAAGGCTAATCAGCGCCTCAGGTAACAAACAAACCAAAGTCACATAAATTGCACCCACAACAGTAATCCGAGTCAATACGGAATCAATATACTTGGCCGTATTCTGACCTGGTCGAATGCCTGGGATAAAGCCACCCGCCTTTTTCAAGTTATCCGCTGTATCTTTAGGGTTAAATACAATAGCTGTATAAAAAAAGCAGAAAAACATCACTAGCGCACTGAATATCACCAAGTATAGCCACTGCCCAGGTGCCATCAACGCAGCAATATCACTGATCCACTCAAAGCCTTCCGTGTCTTTTGTAAATTGCGCAAAAGTTGCAGGAAGCAATATCAAGCTGGATGCAAAAATTGGTGGTATCACACCTGCTGTATTTAACTTCAAGGGCAAAAACGAAGACTGGCCACCAAATATTTTATTCCCAACTTGTCGTTTAGCATACTGTACAGGAATTCTGCGTTGCGCTCGCTCAAACCAGACCACCACATATGTAACAACAAGAAGCATCACAAGAATCGCCAACACACCTAGCGCTGTGTACTCACCTGTTCTCGCAAGCTCCAAGGTTCCACCAATCGCGCTCGGCAAGCCTGCGACAATACCCGCAAAGATAATCAAGGAAATACCATTACCAATGCCGCGCTCTGTAATCTGCTCACCCAACCACATAAGGAAAATCGTTCCAGATACCAGTGTAATCACTGTAATAATCCTAAAGTCTAAGCCCGCATCAATCACTACAGGGCGACCACCCACTGAGAATGACTCAAGCCCGATGGACATGCCAATCGCCTGAAAAACGGCAAGAAATACTGTGCCATAACGCGTATATTGCGTAATTTTACGACGACCCGCTTCCCCTTCCTTTTTCAACTGCTCAAGTTTAGGTGACACCACCTGCAAAAGCTGCATGATGATGGCCGCTGAAATATAAGGCATAATGCCCAGCGCAAAAATGGTTAAACGCGATAAGGATCCGCCTGAAAACATGTCAACCAGACCCAAAAGCGAGTTCGATGTTTGGTCAAAAAACTGTGCCAACACATGCGCATCAATCCCTGGAACTGGGATATGTGCTCCAATACGGTACACCACGAGCATAGCCAGCACAAACAAAATGCGCTGCTTAAGCTCTCCAGATTTACCTATATTGGCTAAACCACCCAGTTGAGGTTGCTGCATATTAAGATGCTAACGCTACTGAGCCGCCAGCAGCTTCAACTTTCTTGATTGCTGATGCCGATGCTTTAGCGACAGAAACTGTTAAGGCTTTACCACAGTCTCCATAAGCTAGGAGTTTGATGGGATCCACTGCATTGCGAACCAGCCCAGCAGCATACAGTGCTGCCGCGTCAACAGTAGCTCCTGAGTCAAATGATGCAAGCTGACCAACATTAACCAACTGATAACTTGTTCGTGAAAGAGGTGTGAAACCACGCTTGGGTAGCCGCTGGATGAGGGGCATTTGACCACCTTCAAAACCTCGCATAACACCGCCTCCAGATCGAGACTTCTGACCCTTGTGACCACGACCACCTGTTTTACCATGCCCTGTGCCAATACCACAGCCTAAACGCTTGCGATGCCGGCGCTGACCTTTATTTGCTCGAATATCATTTAATTTCATTACTTTCTCCGAAGATTACTTAAGACGCATCAGCCTCAACAACAACGAGGTGACGCACTTTATTCACCATACCGCGCGTTGAAGGCGTATCTTCAAGCTCTACAACTTGGTGCATACGACGCAAGCCCAAACCACGCAATGTGAGCTTTTGGTCTTTAGGGTATCCAATACCACTTTTGACCTGACGGATTTTAAAAGTTTTCTTAGCCATGATTTCTTTTACCCTCTGATTTAAGACGCTTTACCACGGCGTGCTGCCACTTGCTCTGGGCTTTCCAACCCTTTGAGACCGTTAAAAGTTGCGCGAACAACATTAATAGGGTTTCGGGAGCCGTGTGCTTTCGTCAAAATATCTTTAATCCCCACTGCTTCGATAACCGCACGAACTGCAGCACCTGCAATCACACCAGTACCCTCTGTTGCAGGCTTTAACATTACTCGCGTTGCATCTTGAACACCTGTAGTTTGATAAAAGATTGTACCATTTTTACGCGGAATAAACACTAAATTCTTTCGCGCAATTTCATTGGCTTTACGAATGGCTTCAGGCACCTCTTTCGCCTTCGCGTAACCAAAACCAACATGCCCATCACCATCGCCAACCACCATCAATGCGGCAAAACCAAAACGGCGACCACCTGCCACAACTTTAGCCACACGGTTAATGTGAACGAGCTTTTCAGTCAACTCAAGTTCTTCTGCATTAATCATTCAAATCTCCTAGAACTTCAACCCAGCATCTCGCGCGGCTTCAGCCAGCGCCTGCACACGACCATGATATGGATATGAGCCACGATCAAACGCCAAGTTAGACAATTGTTTTTCTGCTGCTCGCTCTGCCAACAACTTGCCAACAGCTGCCGCACCCTCGCGGTTGCCTCCGTTGTTTATTCCCTTCTCAAGGCTGGATGCTGCAACCAGTGTTTTCCCTTCACTGTCATCAATGATTTGTGCATAAATGTGCCGCGATGAGCGAAACACACTGATACGCAAACGACCTGATGCTTTTATTTTTGTACGAACGCGTTTCGCACGGCGAACATTTGCATCTTTCTCATACCGTTTTACTGCCACTTTGAAATATCTCCTATCTTACCAAGCCTAGTTAAGCTCGTTTACCTTCTTTCATTGCAACATACTCATCCGCATAGCGAACACCCTTACCTTTATATGGCTCTGGCGGACGGAAAGCTCGAATCTCTGATGCAACCTGCCCAACTTTTTGCTTATCAAAACCAGAAATGATAATGTTTGATTTATCAATCTTAGCTTCAATGCCATCTGGAAGTGTATAGACCACTGGGTGCGAAAAGCCTAAAGACAGATCCAATGTTTTGCCTTGAACTTTAGCGCGATAGCCAACACCGCGAAGTTCAAGTGTTTTTTCAAAGCCCTTACTCACACCTACCACATTGTTTGCAGCCAAAGAACGAGCTAACCCGAAAAAGGATTTCATCTTTTTATCGCCTAGATCAGCACATTCAAATTGAATTTCATTGGCTTCAACCTTGGCACTCACACCTTCAAAAAGTGGGGATTCCAATGTTCCCTTCGCGCCTTTCACTGTGATGCTATCTGCATTGACCGTCACTTCAACTCCCGCAGGAATTGTAACAGGCTGTTTACCTATACGAGACATAGTATTCCACCCCTAAAATACGGTGCAAAGAACTTCACCACCAATATTCTTGGTGCGCGCATCTTTGTCCGTCATAAGACCTTGTGAAGTGCTGATTACAGCAATACCATAACCATTACGAACGCGTGGCAAGTCTGAAGCCGAGGCATAAACCCGACGACCAGACTTGGATATGCGATTGATTTCGCGGATAGCAGGGTTCCCTTCATCATCATAGCGAAGCGTCAAGCGCAAATAGCGGTGACCCTTATAGTTATAAGGCTTACCAGCTTGAATATAGCCCTCAGCCTTCAATATCTCAGAAATAGCAACCAAAGTGTTGCTTGCTGGCATTTCAACTTTTTCCAGGCCTGCTTGCTGAGCGTTGCGAATGCGAGTCAACATGTCCGCAATACGATCCATCATCATAAACTTATCTCCTACCCTATTACCAGCTTGACTTAACCATGCCTGGGATTTCACCCGCCAATGCATGTTTTCTCAAACAAATGCGACACATACCAAGCTTACGATAAACTGAGTGTGGGCGACCACACAGCTGGCAGCGTGTATAACCGCGTACTTTAAATTTTGGTTTCCGGTTGCATTTAACCATCAATGCCTTCGTTGCCATCAAAAGCTCCTATGCTTTGCGAAAAGGCATACCAAACTGTTTCAACAGTGCACGCCCTTCGTCATTTGTCTTCGCTGTTGTACAGATTGTAATATCCATACCACGAATTTTATCAATTTTATCATAATCAATTTCAGGAAAAATGATTTGCTCTTTGATACCCAGTGTGTAGTTACCCCGACCATCAAAAGACTTTGGACTCACGCCCTGAAAATCCCGAATTCGTGGCAGCGCAATATTAACCAAGCGATCAAAGAACTCCCACATGCGATCGCCACGCAATGTCACACGACAACCCACAGGCATACCATCACGCAACTTGAAGTTTGCTATCGACTTTCGTGCCTTGGTCACCACAGGTTTTTGACCAGTCAAAGCAGTCATATCAGCAAGAGCGCCATCCAGCAGCTTACGGTTTTGCGCTGCCTCACCACAGCCCATGTTTACTACAATCTTAGTAATTGCGGGAACTTCCATCACATTGCTATAACCGAGCTCTTCGATAAGCGCAGGTTTTACGCGTTTATTATAATCTTCTTTCAAGCGTGCCATTGCACTACCCCTACTTGTCCAACACTTCGCCACATTTGCGGCAAAAGCGAACTTTACGACCATCTTCTAATATTTTGACGCCCAAACGCACACCTGTATCACATGTTGAGCACACATACTGGACATTGGAAATATCCAAAGGCGCCTCACGCTCAATGATGCCACCTGAGCTTGATTGTGTTGCTTTGGTGTGCCGCTTAACCATATTAATTTTGGCAACAACTACTTTGCCTTTTGCTGGTAATACACGAATAACCTTTCCGCGAGCACCCTTATCACGACCCGCAACAACAACAACCTCATCATTGCTACGAATACGATATTTTACATTCGTTGACATGCTAAAACCTCTTCAATCACAAAACTTCTGGTGCAAGAGAAATAATTTTCATATATCCCTTTGCACGAAGCTCTCGTGTCACTGGACCAAAAATACGCGTTCCAATTGGCTCACCCTGTTTGTTTAACAATACTGCTGCATTTTCATCAAAACGAATGGAGCTTCCGTCAGGCCGGCGAAACTCCTTGGCCACACGAACCACAACAGCGCGCTGCACTTCGCCTTTCTTTACCTTACCGTTAGGAATGGTTTCCTTGACGGCAACAACAATCACATCACCAACACCAGCATACCGACGCTTGGAGCCACCAAGAACCTTAATACATGTGACGCGTCTTGCGCCTGAGTTATCCGCAACCTGCAAAACTGTTTCAGTCTGAATCATTTTAAGTAACCTCTAAAGCTGTTCAGCGCGTGTAATAATTTCTTCCATCATCCATGTTTTGCGACGCGACAATGGAGGACATTCTGAAATACGCACTGTATCACCGATGTTGCACACATTTTCTTCATCATGAGCCATATACTTCTTATGTGCCCTTACAGTCTTACGATAGCGTGGATGCAAAAAGCGGCGCTCAACCTCTACAACAATGGTCTTATCCGCCTTATTGCTAACAACAACACCTTCAAGTGTTCGTTTATTGCTACTTACTTCACTCATGTTTAATAACCTCTTAGCGGCGCTCATTCAGAATAGTCTGAATCCGTGCTATTTCACGCCGATTTGCAGCGATACGACTGGTTTGGCTCAACTGCATTGTTGCTTTCTGAAATCTAAGCTTCATCCCTTCAGCAGCAAGCTCATCCATCTTTTCTTTCAATTCGGCATCACTTAATTCACGCAACTCTTTAGCCTTCATCG
>JALSGX010000080.1 GCA_026982535.1 Ghiorsea sp.
CCCAACCTGTGATGGCGAACTGTCATACCCTTGGTGAACTTTCCTGAGCATATACGAAAAAAGGCTACCCTATCCCGGTGCTGTGGATCCATATTGGCCTGGATTTTGAAACAGAATGCTGAAAAATCTTTTTCCGTAGGTTCAACCACTCGCTCCACAGCGGCTCTGGGTTGCGGATGTGGTGAAAACTCCACAAAAGCATCAAGAAGCTCACGCACGCCAAAATTGTTAATCGCAGAGCCAAAAAACACAGGTGTTTGGCTTCCTTTTAAGAACTCCTGCAAGTCAAACGGATTAGCCGCACCTTCTAAAAGCTCAATTTCTTCTCTTAATTCATCAGCTTGGCTGCCCAGAAGTTCATCAAGCTTGGGGTCATCCAAACGATCAATGGCAATGGCATCTGTAATGTCATCCGTGCCTGCTTGAAACAAGTGAAGTTGTTTTTTATACAGATTATACACGCCCTTAAAGGCTTTACCCATACCAATAGGCCAAGATAGTGGCGCACACTCAATTTGCAGCTTGTCTTCAATGTCCGCAAGCAAGTCCAAAGGCTCCAGCCCTTCCCTATCCAGCTTGTTGATAAAGGTGATGATGGGTGTGTTCCGCATGCGGCACACTTCCATGAGCTTCAGCGTCTGCCCTTCCACACCTTTACCCGAATCAATCACCATCATGGCGGAGTCCACTGCTGTCAAAACCCGATAAGTATCTTCAGAAAAGTCTTGGTGACCAGGGGTGTCGAGCAAGTTTATTTCATACTCTTTACCATCAACAGCATAGTTAAACTTCATCACCGATGAAGCCACAGAAATACCTCGTTCTTGCTCAATCTTCATCCAATCGGATGTGGCATGTCTATCAGTTTTCCGTGATTTAACTGCACCTGCCATCTGAATCGCGCCCCCAAAGAGCAACAACTTCTCAGTTAGCGTGGTTTTACCCGCATCAGGATGTGAAATAATGCCAAATGTTCGGCGCTTTTTGACCTCTTCTTCAAAACTCATACTTACCTCTTATTCAATGCGGCGAGATTATAACAACGGGAATTATTTTTGCCGCATGGTGTTGTGCTGACTCCCATGGAAGAAAGCTCAAAAAGCTTAAGAAAACACCTTTCTTATATGTTTTATTGATAAACTACCGTATTGGTTGACTTGCATAAACAGGAAAACCGCAATACCTGCATATAATGCTTCAAGCACCCAAGCATACCACCATGGGAAAACCTCAAGGCTAATTTTCTTTGCCAAAACCAATTGTGATTGCTGCATGGCCGCAATGGCAAGTAATGCAACAATAAACAAGCTTCCTTTTTGCGCGCGCTTTGCTTGCAGGCTTAAAGGGATAGCAAGAAAAAAAAGAACCATAAGCATGACAGGCGATAACCAACGGTGGCTCCATTCAGCAAGCGCTTGCACACTTCCTGTTTCATGAAGCTTTTGATATAAAGTGCTACCATCCATATACATATAGTTAGCGTCTTGCGTTAACTGGCTAACGGCGCGTTCAAAAGCGACAGGAACTTGAATCAAGTATTCATCAAATTGTGTCCAATTGGGCTTGCCTCTGCTACCGCTAAGTTGACTTCCACCTTTAAGCTGAATCCATAAGCCTGTTTGAGTTTTACGCAATACCGCTTGATACGCAAGGTAAATTGTAGGTTGGTGTATATTTTCACGTGCATCAGCAATAAAAACTTGATGATATGAGCCATCCTTGTTTTGACCTTCTGAATAAAAAGTAATACCTTCAATATCGGTAAAACGCTGTGGTACAAAGCTGGGAGTAGCACGCAAAGCTCCTAACTTCTGCGCCATATTCTGAATCTCAAGCTTGCTCGCAGGCACAACCTCCATAGTCATCCATAAAAGAAAAACGCTTAACAATAAACCAGCAAGAAAAACGGCATAAAAAATATTAAACAGTGAAAGTCCACCTGCATACATGGCATCCAACTCAGAGCTTGCTTGAAACTGCTTAACCGTACGGTATAACGCAAAAAAGTAAGATAATGGAATGACCAACACCAATATACTTGGAATCATGCTAACAAAAAATGTCATGGATAACGCAAAAGGGACATCATTCTCAATTAAATTGGGTAGCCAAAAAAGAAACTTTTGTAACATAAAAACCAGGCTAACGAGCACAAGAATACCTAAGAAAGGAAAAAGCCATGCTTGAAACACATAGCGATTCAAACAACGAAACCTAAACATCACACAATCGCACTACCCGTCACAACCCAAACGATGCACCAGCATTGAACAAGCACCTAAACTTTTTTCCACCGCGTTCCCTCAGGTGTATCTTCAAGCACAATGCCCTGAGCCTGCAACGCATCACGGATGCTATCCGCTTTAGCATAATCTTTAGCTTGTTTGGCGGCATCTCTAGCTTGCACCAGTGCTTCAATATCCGAAATATCAGCATCATCACCTTGAAACCAAGCATTAGGTTCATGATTGAGTATGTTCAACATTTGCGTCATCGCTACAAACGAAGCAGCCAATGTATCATTATAATGTTTATTTAAGGTGCGGCATGTTTCAAATAAAATTGCCACAGCTTCTGCGGTATTAAAATCATCATTCATAGCATTCACAAAAGCCTGAGGCAACGCCCCAGCTTGCACATGCCCCAACTTGCGTTTGCTTTCATACAGCCTATCCAAACCTGCTTTGGCAGCATCCAAAGCTGCATCGGAGTAGTCTAATGGCGATCGATAGTGTGTGCTTAAAATAAACATCCGTAACACTTCAGGATCATACTTTTCAAGCACTTCAGCAATAGTAAAGAAGTTGCCCAAGGATTTGGACATCTTCTCGGCATTGATATTGACAAAGCCATTGTGCAACCAGTATTTGGCAAACTTACCATTATTGGCAGCTCTAGCTTGGGCAATTTCATTTTCATGATGCGGAAACTTCAAATCCATACCACCACCATGAATATCAAAGGTTGCCCCCAAATGTTTACAACTCATGGCAGAACACTCGATATGCCAGCCTGGGCGACCTTTGCCCCACGGTGAATCCCATGAAGGCTCATCAGGTTTGGCTTGAGTT
>JALSGX010000081.1 GCA_026982535.1 Ghiorsea sp.
TACATCCTCCTTGGGGCTTAAATGCCTCTCTATCATTGGTTGAAGTAAATCAATTGCTCGGAACAAAGCATAGCTCCGAATCGGAATATAACCATACGGAACCTGACACCCTAAATATATAACAAAAAAGGCTGTTATTCTAATAAATAACAGTCTTACTGATTTACAGGACTTACCTAGATTATATTCTATGTTTACAAGTTAGATGTGTTACCCACATTTACTATCGCCGCACTCTAAGCAGCAATTACAGTTATCAAGCCTAACCACAGCCATCGCGCTGCATTTATCGCATTGTGCGCCGTTGGCTATGGCTTCTTTGCCCAACTTTTCTTCAGCTTCCTTACGCTTGGCAATCAATGCTTCAGTTTGAAGCTGCCCCTCCATCATGCCAATCGACACAAGGTGTTTTTGGATGACTTCACCAATTTCTGCCACGATAGATGGCATATATTTACCACCCTTTTTGTAGTAGCCACCTCTTGGGTCGAACACTGCTTTAAGCTCTTCCACCAAAAATGTAATATCGCCACCTTTGCGGAATATTGCAGAAATAACCCGAGTCAAAGTCACAATCCACATGAAATGTTCCATGTTTTTGGTGTTGATAAAAATCTCAAATGGACGGCGATGTTCACTTTCTTCACCTTGATTCACAATCACATCATTGATGGTGATATACATGGCATGTTCTGAATGCGGGGTTTTAATTTTGTAGGTTTGCCCCACCAATACTTCATCACGCTCAAGCAATGGCGCAATCGATGCTACATTATTTTCCTTCACATTTGCCTCGTCTTCAGGCTTGACGACTTCATAAGCTGTGATTTTCTTGTCAATTTTAATACTCATATCTTTCCTCCACGCATGGCCAACAAAGATTCTAACCTGTGATGTAATGTATGTCGTGTCTTGGGCTTTCTGCCACGCATATGACGATGCACTGTATCTAAAACCGGGGTGGCGGCAGTCTTTCCTGATGACGCCAAATATGGTAAGGATGCTACCACCCACAGGTTAATGGATGGGAAACGAAACTCCGACCAACGAATGCCAAGCGCTGGGTCGTGTTTAGAATTTCCCATAATACCCTTCTTTGAGCGCGTCAAACAAGTTGGCCGCAGTATGTTTTTCACCATCATACTCAATTTCTTCATTGCCTTTGGCTTCCACCACTGTACCATCTTCTAGGGTAAACTTATATGTAGTGTTTTCCAAATCTTCTTCTTTCACCAATACGCCTTGGAACACTTCAGGGTTAAAACGGAATGTGGTACACCCTTTCAAACCCTTATCAAAGGCATACATATAAATATCCTTGAAATCTTCGTATGGGAAGTCAGTGGGCACATTGGCAGTTTTAGAAATAGACGAGTCCACCCAAGTTTGCGCTGCGGCTTGAATGTCCACATGCTGCGTTGGTGTCACTGCGTCTGCAGAGATGAAATAATCAGGTAGCTTGGTCGCATCATCTGTGCTGAAAGGCATGGCATCAGGGTTAATCATTTCACGGTAAGCCAATAGCTCATAAGAAAAAACATCAACCTTCTCTTTGGTTTTTTTGCCTTCACGAATCACATTGCGCGCATAATGATGCGCAAAAGATGGCTCAATACCATTGGAGGCATTGTTGGCAAGTGATAATGAAATCGTGCCCGTAGGTGCAATAGACGAGTGATGGGTAAATCGACAACCCTTTTCAGTCAGGGCATCCAGCAGCTCCGCATCACCTGAATCTTTGAACTTCTGCATATACTTGGAATATTTAGCCCAAAGCACTTTGCCCTTAACTTTATCGCCAACTTGAATGCCGTCCGCCGCCATTTCAGGGCGCTTGTTCATCATATCCGGTGTGATTTCAAACTCTTGCTCCATGATGGGCGCAGCACCCTTTTCTTCTGCCAACTGCAAACCCACTTCATAACCTGTTTTTGCCATTTCATAAGCAACTTTTTCCGTAAACTTCAAAGACGCTTCAGATCCATATTTGGTGCGAAGCATGGTTAAAGTTGAGCCAAGACCCAAGAAGCCCATACCATGACGGCGTTTGTCCAAAATCGCTTGGCGTTGTTGCTCAAGCGGTAAACCATTGATATCCACCACATTATCCAACATACGAGTGAATACTGATACCACTTCACGGTACATATCCCAATCAAAATAAGCGTTTTCTGTAAAAGGTTCACGCACAAATTTGGTCAAATTTACCGAACCCAAAAGACAAGCGCCATAAGGCGGCAAAGGCTGTTCACCACATGGATTAGTCGCGCGAATATCTTCGCAGAACCAGTTGTTGTTCAAATCATTCACTTCATCAATCAAGATAAAGCCAGGCTCGGCATAATCATAGGTGGATGACATAATCACATCCCACAAGCGGCGAGCCTTGATGGTTTTATACACACGGCACGCAGTCAAGCCACGATCGTCCGTTTTCGCATGCTCGGGCGGATTGGCAACACGCTTAAACACAATGCGAATGTCATCATTTTCAAGCTCATCTTTGGTCGCAGGAAACACCAAGTCCCAATCGGCATCCTCTTTCACAGCTTGCATAAAGTCGCGGGTGATAAGACAAGATAAGTTGAACTGGCGCAAACGACCATCTTCGCGTTTGGCTTTGATAAAATCCATCACATCAGGGTGTGAAATATCGAATGTCCCCATTTGCGCGCCACGGCGACCGCCTGCGGATGACACGGTAAAACACATTTTATCATAAATATCCATGAAGGATAATGGACCCGAAGTATATGCACCTGCGCCTGACACATACGCACCTTTAGGGCGAAGGGTGGAAAACTCATAACCAATACCGCAACCCGCTTTAAGTGTTAAGCCTGCTTCTTTGACCATAGATAAAATACCATCCATAGAATCAGGAATCACGCCAGATACAGTACAGTTGATGGTTGAAGTTGCAGGCTTATGTGCTTCCGCGCCTGCGTTGGACATAATACGCCCAGCAGGGATGGCTCCGTTTGTCAACGCCCAAGTAAAACGATTTTGCCAAAACTCCCGTTTATCTTCATCTTCGACTTCAGACAGTGCCTTGGCAACACGCCGATATGTATCCGCTACCGTCTGATCCACAGCATTGCCGTTTTTATCCTTTAATCGATACTTTTTATCCCAAATATCTTCACTGGCTGGCTGCAATACAATTTCATGAATACCTGCTACAACACTCTCGCTAGCAGGCTGTGTTTTTTGTGCTTGAATATGACTCATCAGTGCGCTCCCCCTATGCTAGATGTGAACTAACCATAAAATATCTTGATGTTCACTAAAAAGCTGTGCGACACAATATCTTGGGGAAATCTTCTTGGCAATACACAATTTATAGTGTTCTTATGCAAACTTGACTCACAGCTTATCCACAAAAACTTGTGCATAACCTTGCCTTCTCAAGCTAAACCATGACCACAATTAGGCTTACAAAGATACGGTGCTTTACCACACATCTCACACCCTTTTTGAATCTTGTTACTTATCTCACCAAGACACCCTTTTTATCCATATCGTGAATTTTATAAAAAAGGCTATAACATGCGCCGACTATTGAGAATAAAAGAGGCTTATGCCAAGGAGAAAGCTGTGTCTGCATCTCACCTCACCGATGACCTTCGAATTACAGGTTTACGCGAAGTCAGTTCGCCCCTGGAGGTACACTCTGAATATCCGATTACGGATACTGCCGCAGAAACGATTTTTGAAACACGCCATGCCATACACCGTGTATTACATGGTGAAGATGACCGTTTGCTAGTGATTGTAGGGCCTTGCTCCATCCACGATACCAAAGCAGCACTTGAATATGCAGGCTTGATTCAATCTGTACGCAGTCAATATGCGGATGACCTCCTCATTGTCATGCGTGTATATTTTGAGAAACCGCGTACCACGGTGGGCTGGAAAGGTTTGATCAATGACCCCCACCTGGATGGCTCATTTGATATTAACACGGGTATTCGCAAAGCTCGCAAACTGTTGTTGGATATTAACAATAAGGGTGTACCTGCTGGCACTGAGTTTCTAGATCTCATTTCACCGCAATATATTGCAGACCTGGTGAGTTGGGGTGCCATTGGCGCAAGAACCACGGAAAGCCAAGGGCACAGGGAGTTGGCATCAGGTTTGTCGTGCCCTGTTGGTTTTAAGAACAGCACCAATGGTGGTTTTAGTATTGCCATTGATGCCATTAGCGCGGCATCCCACCCGCACCACTTTTTGTCGCTAACCAAAGAGGGTAAATCCGCTATTTTTTCAACCAGCGGCAATGAAGATTGCCATATCATCTTGCGCGGTGGCAACGATAAACCCAATTATGACGCAGAAAGCGTAGCCCTTGCGGTTGAGAAGCTAGAAAGCGCAAATATCGATTCTGGCGTGATGATTGACTTTTCACATGCCAATTCGCTGAAACAACACAAACGCCAAATTGATGTCGGCAACGATGTGGCTACGCAAATTGCGGCAGGCAACTCAAACATTAAAGGTGTGATGATCGAAAGTCACCTCAATGAAGGCAGGCAAAATAATACGCCTGGTGTGCCTCTTAAGTATGGTGTAAGCATTACAGACGCTTGTCTTTCTTGGCAAGATACAGCCCCGCTTTTAGCCACACTTGCTCAAGCTGTACAAGCTAGGCGCAAATAGCCCAAGATGAGCGATAGCATTACTTGGCTACAAGCTACTATCCTTGCCTTTATTCAGGGTATCACAGAGTTTTTACCCATTTCTTCATCAGGGCATTTGGCGCTTGTGCCACTGGTGTCCACATGGCCAGATCAAGGTCTTGCCTTTGACTGTGTGGTTCATTTGGGCACACTAACAGCCGTGGTATATTACTTTCGCGATGATCTATTAAAAATGGGGATAGGCTGGGGTCAAACCATCAGCCGCCGCTCTTGGCATGCCAGCCGTGATGGGCAGATGGCATGGATGATACTTTTCGCCACCATTCCCGCAGGTATTATCGGCTTAACATTAAAAGGCTTTATTGAATCGGATTTGCGCACCGTGGTTGTGATTGGTTGGGCATCCATTGGCTTTGGTCTGCTTTTGCTGCTTGCGGATAATATCGGCACACAAAGGCGAGAAGATAAAGACTGGCGCTTGCATGATGCCTTAATCGTTGGGCTATTACAGGCACTGGCACTGATTCCAGGCACATCTCGCTCCGGTATCACCATGACAGGTGCGCTGCTTTTAGGCTTCACCCGTGAGTCTGCAGCAAAGTTTTCATTTTTATTATCCATTCCCGTCATTTTTCTTGCAGGCGGACTGAAAGTTATCGACTGGATTCAAGCACCAGAGCAAGCCGCAGGTTTAGGCGCATTAGTCATTGGCTTTATTGTGTCGGCGGCTTCGGCATACATCTGCATCCATTATTTTCTTAAATACCTGAATAAAATCGGTATGGGGCCATTTGTGATATACCGTGTGATTCTGGGCAGCATTCTACTTTGGATGGTATGGTAGCCCAATGTTGAGCGCAACATGTTAGCCCCGCAAATCGATCCTGTTGCCTTGCAACTGGGGCCAGTTGCCATCCATTGGTATGGTTTGATGTATGTGTTTGCCTTTGCCTCAGCTTGGAAGCTGGTGCAAATCCAGCTCAAAGAACAACAGCTGTGGGGCTCGTCTGTTCAACCTGAGCAATTTGAAAACCTGTTTACCTATCTTATCCTTGGTGTAATCTTGGGCGGTCGTATTTGGTATGTCCTGTTCTACAATCCATCTTATTACATGGAGCATCCCATTGAAGTGTTTTATGTGTGGCGTGGTGGCATGTCTTTTCATGGTGGCTTGCTTGGCTCGATGCTTGCGGGTTATATATACTGCAAACACGCTGGTTTACCCTATTTAGAGCTACTTGACCGCTTCGCTGTTGTCGCACCACTCGGTCTTGCGTTTGGTCGCTTTGGCAACTTTATCAATGGTGAACTTTGGGGGCGTATTGCCGACCCCAATCAAGTACCTTGGGCAATGATTTTTCCACATGCTGGCAACCTGCCACGACATCCCAGCCAGCTTTACGAAATGGCTTTGGAAGGTATTTTGTTGTTCCTTATTTTATGGTTTACCCGTAAAAAACCTTGGAAAAGCGGCACTCGTATTGCCGCCTTTTTATTGGGTTATGCCGCAGCCCGCATTTTCTGCGAAAACTTCCGCGAACCCGATGCCCAGCTTGGCTTTATCTTTGCCAACATCACCATGGGCATGTTGCAATCCTCTGCTATGGTTATTGCAGGCATTGCCACGCTGATTTGGATTCAGCGTAAAGGATAATTTCATGTCTTGGGTGGATAGCCATTGCCATCTTGACCACAAAGCATTTGCCGATGATTTAACCCATGTGCTGCAACAAGCCATGCAAGCTGGCATTGATAAGTTCATTGTTCCCGGCACAGCCTTTCACGCTTGGGAACAACAACAAGCCTTGGAACAAAAATATCCCAATATTTATTTGGCATACGGTATTCACCCTTGGTTTTGCGATTTGCACACCGAAGAACATTTGCAACAACTGGATGATTTGCTCAATCATGCTGTGGCTGTGGGTGAATGCGGCTTAGACTTATCCCCCAATAAACCCGACATCAAAACCCAAATTTACTGGTTTGAAGCCCAGCTTGATTTGGCGGATAAACATGCTTTGCCCGTGATCATTCATAGCGTGCAAGCCCACCATGTAGTCGTGGATTTATTGGCAAAACATCCAGGTTTGCATGGTGTCGTTCATGGCTTTACCGGCAATATTCAACAAGCCCAAGCTTTTATCGAACGGGGGTTCCATATCGGTATTGGCACGCGCCTTATCAAAGCCGCATCAGATAAAACCAAATCATTGCTGACCAAACTTCCTTTAGAGCATATTCTTTTGGAAACGGATGCGCCTGATGGTTTGGGCAAAGATGCGCGTAATGAACCCAAAGAGTTAATTGTGGTTGCCAATATCGTGGCGAAATTAGGCGGACACAATACCGAGGATGTACTCCATCTATGCAGCCAACATGCCAAGGATTTATTGAAACTATGAGCAACCCCTTTTATGAACGCACAGAAATCTTGATTGGCAAAGCAGGTGTGAATTTGCTTGCCAGTCAACATGTATTGATTGCAGGACTTGGTGGTGTGGGTGGCGCAGCAACCGAAGCCATGACGCGCATTGGCATTGGTAAACTGACCTTGCTTGACCATGATGTGGTCGGGCTATCCAACTTAAACAGGCAACTGATTACCCAACAATCCAATGTGGGTGAGAAAAAAACCGATGCTGCCGCAAAGCGCATTGCCAGCATCAATCCCGATGTGCATATCAATATCCACGATGATTTTATTCATCCTGAAAATGTCGAAGCCTTACTTGCTGAATATCAACCCGACTATGTGTTGGACTGTATTGATTCTGTGGTCTGCAAAGCAGCTCTTGTCTATGCCTGCCAACAAGCAGGCATACCTGTTGTTTCCGCACTTGGTGCTGGTGGACGAATAGATGCAAGCAAAGCAGAAATCACCACCTTAAATCAAACCCATACTTGCGGTCTTGCCCGTGCTTTGCGTGGCCGCTTGAAAAAACTTGGCGGCAGCCTCAACTACCCCGTTGTTTTCTCATCAGAAAAAGCCATCAATGCTTTGCCGCATGAACCTATCCCCGGTGAACCAGATGCCAGACCTCGCGCCACCAATGGCACCATTTCTTATCTACCCAATATCTTTGGTTTTATGGCTGCGGGCTATGCCATTCAAAAGCTCTTAGAAACCAAGCTCACCTAAACTGGGCTACCGACCTGCCAACTGGTTCATGCGCAAACGAAGTGCGTTAAGCTTGATAAAACCATCCGCGTCCTTCTGATTATACGCACCTTCATCATCTTCAAATGTGCATAACCGTTCATCAAATAATGAATTGTCCGAGCGGCGACCCAGCACCATCACATTACCTTTGTACAATTTCAGGCGAACATCACCGTTTACTGTAGCTTGAGAGGCATCAATGGCAGATTGCATCATGCGTGTTTCAGGGGCAAACCAATAACCATTGTAAATCAGTTTGGCATACCGTGGCATCAATTCATCTTTCAAATGCGCTGCTTCTCTATCCAATGTAATCGATTCAATCGCCCTATGTGCTTTGAGCATAATCGTGCCGCCCGGTGTTTCATAGCAGCCACGAGACTTCATGCCCACATAACGGTTTTCCACGATGTCGATGCGACCAATGCCGTGTTTACCACCCACACGATTCAATTCACGCAATACTTCCGCAGGGGTCATGCTTTTGCCATTGATGGCAACAATATCGCCACCTTTGTAGGTCAATTCAATGTCTTCAGGCGTATCAGGCGCATTCTCAGGCGAGACCGACCAACGCCACATGTCTTCATTGGGCGCAACCCAAGGGTCTTCCAAGTCATAGCCTTCATACGAAATATGCAATAAATTCGCATCCATAGAATACGGTGATTTGGAGTTTTCTCGTTTGCGCTCAATGTCAATACCGTGTTTTTCCGCATACGCCAGCATTTGCTCACGCGAAATCAGATTCCATTCACGCCATGGTGCAATCACTTTCACATCAGGTTTAAGCGCATAAAAACCAAGCTCAAAACGCACCTGATCATTACCTTTACCCGTTGCGCCATGGGCAACCGCATCCGCACCCTCGATATTGGCAATTTCAATCATGCGTTTGGAAATCAGTGGGCGAGCAATCGATGTGCCCAATAAATATTCGCCTTCATAAATCGCATTGGCACGAAACATGGGGAATACAAAATCGCGCACAAACTCTTCCGTTAAATCATCAATATAAATCGCTGATGCACCACAGGCTTCAGCTTTGCTGCGTGCATCTTCCACTTCTTCACCTTGCCCAATATCCGCGGTGAATGTCACCACTTCACACTGATAGGTGTCTTGCAACCACTTAAGAATGATGGATGTATCCAACCCACCTGAATATGCTAATACAACTTTATTCACCGACATAATCACTCCAATACCATCTTATGAGAATGGCACAGCTTATCCGTTTTTTTGTTGAGGGCTATGACTATCCAAAATCTTATGGGCAGCCAAACAATCTTCCTGAATTTGTGCCGCCAAACCATCGGCACTCACAAATGCTCTATCCTCACGAATGCGTTTGACAAAATGCACTTTAAGGCGCTTGCCATACAAGTCTTCCTGGGTATCCAGCAAATGCGCTTCTAGAAGCAATGTACGCCCATGAAATGTCGGGCGATAGCCCAAGTATGCTGCTGATTTCACCATTTTACCATCATATTCCGACCACACGGCATAAATACCCACAGGCGGGTGTGTTAAATCTTTCACTTGCACATTGGCGGTCGGAAAACCTATTTTTCGACCGCGCTTCTCACCATGCCCCACGCGCCCAGAAATCGAATAACATCGACCCAACAAGTCATTCACCAACTCAAAGTCTGCCGCCTCAATCGCTGAACGAACCCGACTGGACGACACAATCGCACCATGCAAGACAAAAGCCGCAGCTTCACTTACCGTAAACCCGTGCGCATCACCCAGCTTGCGCATCATGTCTGCTTGACCCTTTCTGTCTTTACCAAAAGCAAAATCATAACCCACATGAATATGCCTAAAGCCTAAGCTATCATGTAAGTGCAACATAAAATCTTCTGCGCTCATGGATGCCAAGGCTTGGTTAAAATGCAGCAGAAGCACCGCATCCACACCTGCACCCTGCAACGCTTCCAGCCGCTCATGCAAATGGGATAAGCGGCGCGGTGCTTCTTCGGGAAACAAAAACGCTCTGGGATGTGGCTCGAATGTAATCACCACGGATTTGGCATCACCCAAAGCCAATGCATGACCATTCAATTCCGCCAACACCTGCTGATGCCCCATGTGTACACCATCAAAATTGCCAATGGTCATGGCGCAACCGTTTAGATTTGCTTTTTTCGCAGCATCAAACGAACGAAAAACTTTCATGGTGCAACGCTAGAAAGCAAAAGTTATGCTGTCGAGAAGCTTGTTACTGGCGCCTCTATCCCCTTGATATGTTCATTCAACAAACTTATATAAATTAGAAGTTGCTAATATACTGATTAGCAGTTATGCTTCGCCGCCAAATTCTCGATAAAGGAAAGGAGATGTTTATATGTATTCCCCAACCATCACTCGACGCGCCATATGGGTCATGCTGCTATGCGCTGCCCCATGGGTCAGTCAAGCTGAAGAAACATTATCCTTAAAAACCAGTATTTCCCTAGCCTTGGATCATAATCGTATGCTCGCTGTCGCTGAGGAGCAGGCACACGCTGCCCAAGCCCAAGCTGATGCTGCTACGGGTCAATTGATGCCGCGCTTGGACTTGTCCACTGGCGTGTTTCGCACCAATTCACCACTCAATAGTTTTGGCACAAAATTGCAACAACAGAGTGTAACCGCGGCAGACTTCAACCCTGCATTATTAAATAACCCTGCTAATATCAATAATTATCTTACCCGCTTAAACTTAACCATGCCTTTGTTTGCAGGCGGGGCAAACTGGGCGGCGCGTGCTGCTGCGCAATCACAAGCCCAAGCATCTGTCCACCAATTTCATTTTCATAAACAGCAATTGATTTACCAAACCATTGCCGCTTATGTGCAAACCCGCCAAGCCTTAGCACAGGTTGAGGCACAACAACACGCAGTTCGCGCTGCAAAAAAACGCTGGAATGATGCCAAAGCGCTGAAAAAGCGCGGCATTGCTATTGAAAGTGATGTGATGGATGCGCATGTGTATGTACTGCGCAACCAAGTAGCGCTTGCTCAAGCCAAAGCACAGTATCAAGATAGTCTGGATAACTTAAGCTTGGTTTTAGGCTCAACACATCTAAACGCAATCCGTTTAGCTGAGCCTGTCATCCAATTTGAACCAACAACATTAGATGCCCTGCTTTCCCAGGCTTATACCAACCGTGCAGATTTTTTAGCGTTGCAAAGCCATGTCGAAGCTGCCAACGCGGGCAAGCGCCAAGTTCAAGCAGATTATTATCCCCACATCAACTTTATTGCAACACAAGAGTGGAACAGCGATACCTTTGGCTTAAACAATGATAATACCACCATAGGTATCAACTTAACCATGAATCTTTTTGCGGGTGGTTCAAGCAATGCGCAAACCCGTGCTGCAGAAGCCAAGCGTATTATGGCAAGCTTGCAACTTGAGAATAAGCGCCAACAAATTACCAATGAAATTCGTCAGGCATGGCGCAGCTTGGATATTGCAGCCCAACGCTTGCAAAGTGAAACCGAGGCACTCAATCAAACCTTGGAGTCCTTGCGCATCAAATCCTTGCGACAACAGCAAGGTTTGGAAAAAACATCTGATTTGCTCGATGCCCAAGCGCGAGCGGACGCATCGAAAGTCGCGTACATTCAAGCCAAATATGATTATATGATTGCTAAAGCAGCCTTACTGCTAGCAGCAGGCACATTACATGAAGGAGTCGTTCAATGAACATCAAACACAAACTCACCTATATCGCTATCACAGTAGCCATGACCAGCCTTATCGCATGCTCAGATGAGTCTACACAAGTGACTCAAGACTATCCTGCAGCTTCCGCGCAAACCTTGACTGTGCGCCACCAAGCTGTGCCTGCCTATTACACCACCAGTGGCACGGTAACATCTGACCATCGTGTATCTATTAGCTCTCGTTTATCAGGCTATATTCGTGAGCTAACTGTTCGTGAAGGTGATCAAGTTCAAGCTGGGCAAATTTTAGTGCGTGTTGATCCTGTGGATGCCAAGCAAGCCTTGATTCAAGCCAAGGCAGACTTAGAGGATGCAGAGGCAGACCTAAACCGCTACAAAGAACTGTTCAAATCGGGCGCGGTTTCCAAACAGCAGCTATCCAAGATTGAGCTTCGCTACACAATTGCCAAGTCGCAAGTGGAGCAGGCTCGTAATCAATTAAGTTATGCAGAAGTTCGTTCTCCCGTAGCTGGTGTCGTGGTGGAGAAACGCTTAAGTCAAGGCGACTTGGCAGCACCAGGCATGCCGATTCTAACCATTGAAGATCCCACAAGCTTATTGGTAGAAACCTATGTATCCGAAGGCTTTATCAGTAAAATCCATGAGGGTGATGTTGTCGATGTGAATATTCCATCCCTCAAGCAAACCTTTGAAGGCACCGTACGCCAAGTCGTGCAAGCTGCCGACCCTGTATCACATCAATTCTTGGTCAAAGTCGCTCTGAAGGCTTCACCCGATATTCATCCAGGTATGTTCGCGCAAACAAGCTTCCGCATTGGCGAACGACAAGCCATACTCATCCCTCAAGACACCTTGCAAGAGCGCGCAGGTTTATTCGCTGTCTATGTTCTGGATGCTGATGGTATCAGTCAATACCGCCTTGTTCGACTTGGACAAACCTTGGCGGAGCAAGTCGAAATTATCGCGGGCTTACATGATGGCGACACCATTGTTTGGGGTAACCCAAACATCAAAACTGGCATGAAAATCCAAGCTAAAAACGGTAAATAACCATGACCGAACAAAAAAATAACATACAAGAACCCTTAAATATAGCTGGCAAGCTGGGTCAGGTGTCTATGAAGACCAATTTGACCCCGATTATCAGTATTTTGATTCTCTTGATTGGTGTGTTCGCACTGTTTATTACACCACGAGAAGAAAACCCGCAAATTGATGTGCCTGCGGCCAATGTTATCATCCAAATGAATGGCGCAAGCCCTATGGAAGTGCATAATCTTATTGTGCACCCCATGGAAATGGTGTTGCGGGAAATGAGTGGAGTGGATCATACATTCGGCACAGCCATGGGTAATGTTGGTGTTGTTACTGTTGTCTTTGAAGTTGGTGCCGACAAAGAAATCAGCATGGTCAAGTTGTATGACCGCATTATGCAAAACTTAGACCGCATCCCACCAGGTGCATCCCAACCTTTGGTCAAGCCCATGGATGTGGATGAGGTTCCTGTAGCTGTGATTACCCTATCCTCCAACGAGCTTGATGGATTAAGCATGAAACGGCTTGCTGAACGGGTTCGCGAGCAACTTGCACCACTAGAAGGCGTGTCGGTTGCTGATATTATCGGCGGTCGTGACCGCGAGGTTCGTATTGAAATTGATCCCGCAAAAATGGCAGGCTACAAAATTACCCTGGATCAATTGCATCATGTATTGATGAGCGCGAACGCAGGCGGCCCTGTTGGAGAGCTGATTGGCAGCAACCATGTAACCAAGGTATGGTTGTCTGGCTTCTTGGAAAACGCACAAGAAGTTGGTGCGTTGGTTGTGGGCAGCCATGGTGGAAAGCCTGTTTACCTTCGTGATATTGCAACCATCATCGATGGTCCTGCTGAAGCCAACCAATTACACCGCATCGGCTATGGTCCTTCGGCTGAACATGGCGTACAAGCTGGAGAGGAGCCAGAAACCAATGCTGTATCCATTGCGCTTGCCAAACAACGGGGCACCAATGCTGTGTTCGTCACACAGCGTATCATGGATAAACTGGAAACCCTCAAAGGCGATTTTATTCCCAATAATGTGCGTGTAGATATCACCCGTGACTCAGGTAAAAAAGCTGATGATGCAGTGAATTATTTGGTTGAGCATTTGGTGATCGCCATTGTCTCGGTTATCATTATCCTGTTACTGTTCCTTGGTTGGCGTGAAGCAACGATTGTGACGATGAACATTCCATTGATTTTGTTTATTGTATTGGCAATCGGTTTCTTGGCAGACCAAACCATCAACCGTATCACGCTTTTCGCCCTCATCCTTGCTTTGGGATTGTTGGTGGATGATGCCATTGTGGTGATTGAGAATATTCACCGCCACTTGCACAAGGGAGTCAGGAATACGACCGAAAAAGTCAAGCTCATTGTTCGCGCCACTAATGAGACGGGCAAGCCAACAATTATTGCAACCATTGCCGTGATTCTTGCCTTTATTCCTATGGGTTTTGTAACGGGCATGATGGGGCCATTCATGGCGCCCATTCCATTCAATGCACCACTGGCTATGGCAGCATCACTGATTATTGCTTACGCTTTTACACCGTGGATTGCCCAGCGTTTTCTGCCCAATAAAATGGTAGAACAAACCATGGAAGAGCATGATGCAGACCCCAAAGACTGGGTACACCGAACCTATATGAAATATGCTACACCATTGGTGGAGAATGCTAGGGTTCGCCTTATTTTTTGGATAGTCGTGGCTGCTTTGTTTATGGGGGCCATGCTGCAACCTGCATGGCAATTTATTCGCCCTGCGGGTATCAACGGTCCTTTAACACCCGGTGCTGTCGAATTGAAAATGTTGCCCAAAGGTAACCAAAACACCTTTAATATCACCATTGATTTGCCTGAAGGCAGCACTTTGGAAGAAACAGATCGTGTTGCCCGTGAGATTGGTAAGATTTTGCGCCAACATGAGATGGTGAAAGACTACGAAACCTTTGTGGGTCGTGCTGGCCCCATTGATTTCAATGGTATTCTGCGCGGTGCGGCATTGTTCCGTGAAGCACCACACTTGGCTGAAATTCGTGTCAACCTCCGCAACAAACACGAGCGCAGCATTCGCTCTGAAGAGGTTGTGCTTGAACTGCGTGATATGCTAGCGCCTGTGTTGGCAGCAAACCCATTGGCTTCCATCAAGCTGGTTGAAGATCCGCCAGGTCCACCGGTTCGTGCAACATTGCTTGCTGAAATCTATGGTCCTGATTATGAGAAGCAAAAAGAAGTGGCGGCAGAAGTTCGTAAAGTCTTTGCTGATACCTATGATGTTGTGGATTTGGATGATTCCATTGGCGCATCACAAAAGCAGCTCAATATTAAAGTCAACAAAGAAAAGGCTGCCCGGCTTGGTGTTGCTACCCGACAAGTTGAGGTTGCACTGCGAGACTTCTTGTCTGGCTACAACTTTGGAGCCGTACATATTGAAGATGAACGGCATGTTGTAAACCTGCATGTGCAGTTGCCTCGCTCCATGCGGGTGAATGCTGAAAACCTGAATCAGATTTATGTTAGCTCGCCCCAAGGTCCTGTCGCATTATCAGCAATCGCCACAGTGGAGGAAACCACAGTTAAAAACCCAATCTTTAGTAAAGATGGGCACCCTGTGGTGTATGTCAGCGCTGAACCCAAACAAGGTTCACAAGTTTACTCCTTGCTGGATATTGATAGCCAAGTGGATGGCGCAAATCTCGCAGGTGTTGAACTCAAAACAGGCGGTATGCGCTTCACCGATACTCCCCCAGAAGACACCTTTGGATACCACATGCTTTGGGATGGCGAAATGCGCTTAACCCTTGATGTGTTCCGTGATTTGGGTGCTGCGTTTATCGTGGCTATGGTACTAATTTATCTATTGATGGTGGCATATTATGGTCAGTTTATCCTGCCCATGTTGGTGATGGCGCCCACAGCACTGACCATGATTGGTATTTTCCCAGGTCATGCGATTACAGGGCAACCCTTCACCGCCACATCCATGATTGGGATGATAGCCTTGGCGGGGATTGTCGTGCGCAACTCAACCTTGCTGATTGATTTCATTTTGGAATACCGCAAGGCAGGACATGATTTGAAAACATCTGTTCTGGAAGCTGGTGCCGTACGCACACGCCCCATTCTATTGACAGCCATTGCAGTTGTTGCAGGCACATCCATCATGATTACCGACCCTGTGTTTGGTGGTTTGGGTGTATCTATGGCATTTGGAACTATTGCCGCAACAATTCTAACCTTGTTTGTCACGCCACTGATGTATTATCTATGGCAGCGTGACAAAGAAGAACCTGCAAGCAAGGTCTAAAGCAGGCATCAGCCTGATATCAAAGCCCAGCCGTCAAACGCTGGGCTTTTTTATGCTTTGCAGCATGTTGTATAACATTTTAATCGTATTGGAATTACACTTTCACCTATGCAAAACACTTCAGTGTTGATGTGGGGGGCTCATCTTTGGCTCGATTGATTTCGGCTTCTTCTCTTACGGGAGAAAGCAAAAAGCGACTGTACCATTGCTCACAGGTATAACGCTGATGGTCTTGCCCTACTTTGTTACCAATCTTTACCTATTGTTGGGTTTAGGTGTGGTTTTACTAGCAACACCTTATTTTATTCACTTGTAGGCGAACCCAACATATCCAAGGGGCTAACCACAGCCCCAAGGTTTTGTTGCAACACATGCGTATAAATCTCCGTAGTTTTCACATCTTTATGACCAAGCAGCTTTTGTACCACGCGGATATTGGTTCCCGATTCCAATAAGTGCGTGGCAAACGAATGGCGCAAAGTATGTGAAGTTACCCGTTTATTGATGCCTGCTTTTTGTCGCGCACCACGAATCGCTTTTTGTAAACCTGATTCATTCACATGATGACGCCGCACTTCCCCCGTCTGCGGGTCTTTGGATAAAACTTTGGACGGAAACACATACTGCCATTCCCATGATTTTGCTGCGCTGGGGTATTTCTTTGCCAATGCGCCAGGCAACCATACATTGGCATGACCATCGCAAACATCTTGCTCAAATGTTTTCCGCACATGTTTCAAATGTGCCTGCAATTGCCCTTGTATTGAAGTCGGTAATAATGTTGTTCTATCTTTGTCCCCTTTGCCTGAACGAACTGTTAAATAACCATTGTCGAAATCAATATCTTGCACTCGTAAGCGCAGCAGCTCCATCAAGCGCAAGCCACCACCATACATCATGCTCGCCATTAATCGTGATTCATCGCTCATATTTGCCAAAAGCCGCGACACTTCATTTTGACTTAACACCACAGGCAAACGCACAGGTTTCTTGGAGCGAATTGGTGCAATTTCATCGGCAAACGGCAAGTTCAACACCTGTTTATACAAAAAACGAAGCGCGTTAAATGCTTGGTTCTGTGTTGATGCAGCTACATTCTTATTCACCGCCAAATGGCTTAAGTAAGTTTCAATTTCTGCCTTAGCCATGTCTTTAGGGTGGCGCTTTTGATGATAAGAAATGAAGTCTTTAATCCAATAAGTATATGCCTCTTCAGTACGCCGCCCATAATGATAAAAACGCATCACTTCGCTCACTTGATCCATCAATCGCACCGATTGAGGTTGAAATGTTCGCTCATTCTTGACCTTGGGTGGATATATCGGCATCATCGCTCCTGTTCCTCTTTAAAGGCATTAATATGCAATAAAGCGGAAATAATGTCCACCTATAGGAGTTAATAATGAGGAACTTTGATTACTCCTATTCGGTTAGTTAGCTTTATTAAGAAAGGTCGAAAATGAATATTGATAAACTGAAGAAAATCAAATCATCTGAAGAATTAAAAAACATAGGCTCGGTTGAAGAAATAGTAAAGAATATAAATAATTTTATTTCGCCTTTGAAGATTGTCGCTTCATCGTATGATGATTTGCTTAATATATTAAGCGTGTTACGAAGTAAGCATATCGACTTTATTGATGGACCTTTTAAGTCAAAACAAGATGAATTTCTATTCTATTTAACCAAATTGGAAGGAAAGCAAAGAAACAGATTGCTAGGCTTAAAAGATGAACATTATACTAATAAAACATTGGCAAAAAAATGGTACAAGGAGCTATCTAAGTATGCGCATCCGGATAAAGGAGGTGATGAAAAGGCGTTCACAACTTTAAATAAGATATATAATATTCTGATTGAAGAAGATGAGGAATAAGGATGGATGAAAAGGATCTTCCTATCCTGCATTCAGCGAAAAAATTGACAATTACATTTCCTGAGCCACTGGAAGAAATTAAAGGTGAAGCTAATGCAACTAAGGATATTGTTACAAAAAAATGCGCATATACTCCAGATGGTCGTTTGTTTGTAAACAGAAAAGCTTTCTCTGATTTGCTAGTTACAGATGCTAAAGGTGCTAGGCGAGTCTATAATGATCTTGACGATGATGATAAATTAGAAAACGGAAGTGAAGAATATGCTACAGTTGAGTCGGTTCAAAAAGAAATATCAAAAAGAGTTCAAGAGCCTAGAGATACACTTGTACGAGAAAGACTTAAGTATAATGAAGAGGCTTTAAAATCAGCAAGAGATGCTCCAGAATTAGAAAAAAAACGAGAAATCGCTGAATCAAAAATTAGGAAAGAATTACCTGCTGTTAAAAGGAAAAAATTAAAAGCGGCAAAAGTTGACGAGCTTACAGGTGCCCCATTAAATGCCCCTGAGGTTCACCATAAAGACCGTGTGGCAGATAACCCAAGACGAGCTTTGGATGAGTCTAATTTAGCTGTATTAAACAAAGAGACGCATAGAACAGGAGAAGATTCTGTTCATAAAAAAAATATAGAAACTGAAGAAGAATTTGAGAAGTATAAAGAAGAGCTAACAAGGCGCTCCACCTGACCGCTATTCCGCTGGCGCTCCATAGCGGCAGGTGATCTTTAATGTTAGGCTGCAAAAGTTAAAATTAACACAATATAAGGGAGAATTCGCAATGAGTATTACAAATATTAAAAAGGGGTCAGAGCCCTTTATTCATGCGAAGCTTCTCTGAATAGGTGGTCGATATTTTGATTCCACTCACCATGATACAATTTGAGCCATTTATCCGCTTGGGTTTCGCCTGATTTCACCACATCAAACAAGGGTAACAAGTATTGCGCTTCGCATCTGCCTTGATCATCATAAATATCAAGATTGTTCAAGCCTTGTTTTGCCATGTTTAAGATGATTTCAGCATAAAAATGCACATTTTTGTCCAAAAATGGTGTTTTTAGGGCAGTTTTAGGCACATTCTTCATCAATTCGACCACATCCGCATGTTGCCAATCTTTCACCAAATCCCATGCTTGATTCAGCGTGGTTTCATCATAAAGCAAACCTTTCCACAATGCGGGAAGCGCAGAAATCCAATCCCAACCCCCTGCATCCGCACCGCGCACTTCAATAAACTGCTTGAGGCGCACCTCGGGGAATGTGGTGCTGACATGCAGCTCCTGCAAAAAAGGGGTCAGAGCCCTTTTTTCCTTAGGCTTGAAACCATTGGCATAGCTCACGCGGTCACTATGTCGCTCATAGTGACTCGCACCAAGGTATGCACTGCGCTCTATAACCATGGGAGTAAAAAGGGGTCAGAACCCTTTATTCACAACCTCGCAGTACCACGCGAGTGCGTGCATGAATTGTATCTAACGGATACCCAAAGCCAAGTCACAACATTACTCGCCACTATCATGTTGTGTATCCCCATTTGCGCATAACCTCTGCCCAATCCAGCACACCATCCTCTGTCGGCTCTACTGGCGTACCTTCTGGACTCACCGCTACATATGTCCAGCACAATAACGACCTGCCGTTATGTCAGGTTCCGTGTGGTTATATTCCGATTCGGAGCTATGCTTTGTTCCGAGCAATTGAGTTACTTCAACCAATGATAGAGAGG
This sequence comes from Ghiorsea sp., assembly GCA_026982535.1. Lineage (GTDB taxonomy): Bacteria > Pseudomonadota > Zetaproteobacteria > Mariprofundales > Mariprofundaceae > Ghiorsea. The sequence goes on from JALSGX010000081.1 coordinate 19,432, forward strand.
CATTTAAGCCCCAAG
>JALSGX010000082.1 GCA_026982535.1 Ghiorsea sp.
TAAAACAGGGCAGGTCTATTTGTTGCTAACATGATGTCGCCCACTTCAATCAAAATTAACAAGTTTTAAGCCACCATGGTTACCCCAACGGCATAAACAAAGCCTGCATATCTTCTGCTGTAACCGGCAACGATTGCGGATTTCCCTGCTCATCATACACCGCATCTGCCAATGCTTGTTTCTTGGCTTGCATGGCAACAATTTTTTCTTCCACACTATTTTCCGCCACCAGTTTATAAACAAATACCGTTTTATCTTGCCCAATGCGATGCGCCCTATCCGTTGCCTGATTTTCTGCGGCAGGATTCCACCATGGGTCATAATGAATCACCGTGTCCGCTTCCGTTAAATTCAAGCCCACACCACCAGCTTTTAAGCTAATCAAAAACACATCCGCCTTGCCCTGCTTAAACTTTTCAATCGCCACATCACGGTTTTTGGTTTGCCCCGTCAGTTTGGTATAGCTGATTTCAGCAAGCTTTAACTCATCTTCAATCAAGCTCAACATCTTGGTAAATTGTGAAAACAACAAAATACGCCGCCCTTCCTCCAGCATTTCAGGCAACATTTGCATCAACAGTTCCAATTTTGCAGATTCTTTAACCTTTTTCGCCTGCTTGAGCGACAAAATCCTTGGGTCGCAACATACTTGACGCAATTTCAACAATGCATCCAGAATCGTAATATGGCTGCGTGCCAAACCTTTGCTGGCAATGGTGTCTCTCACCTTTTGTTCCATACTGATACGAATGGTTTCATACAATGCCGCCTGCGCCTCGCCCAGCGACACACTGCGAATCATCTCTACTTTTTCAGGTAATTCCGCAGCCACATCATGTTTGCTGCGGCGCAAAATAAACGGCTTGATGCGCTGATTCAGCCGCTGTTGTTGCAATGTATTGCCTTCATGCTCAATCGGCTTGCGAAAAACCTGACGAAACATCTTCACATCGCCCAAAAGCCCAGGCATCAAGAAATCAAACAGCGACCACAATTCACCCAGATGATTTTCCATAGGTGTACCCGTTAAACACAGTTTATGCCTAGCTTGAAGCTGACGCACCAGTTGCGCTGATTTGGTTTTGGCATTTTTAATCACTTGCGCTTCATCCAGAATCAGTAAATGATATGCGTGCTTGAGCAATATTTCTGCGTCAAAACGCAACAAAGGATAAGTGGTGAGCACCACATCATGCGCTGTGATACTATCAAAATGTTGAAATCGCTCTGCGCCTTGCAATGCCAATACTTTCAAATCAGGGGTAAATTGGGCTGCTTCTCGCTTCCAGTTGCTCACCAAGCTGGTCGGCACAATAATCAAGCAGGGTTTGTCCATGCGCCCGCTTTCCTTTTCCAGCAAAATATGGGCTAAAGTCTGCACGGTTTTACCCAAGCCCATATCATCCGCCAAAATCCCATGAAAATCATAGCTGCGTAAAAATTGCAGCCAGTTCAAACCCTGCTGTTGATATGGGCGCAAGCTGGCTTGCAAGCCTTGAGGCGGTTTGACAGCTTCAATACCTGTAAAATCCGCCATCTTTGCTGCCATGTCTCGCAAATGCTGTTGATCCTGCCACACCAAATCTTGCGTGCTTTCGGATAAATGCGCCAATGCCGCAGCCTCAAAGCGGGAAATGCGCACACTATCCAAGCTATCCGCCTGAAAATCGTACAACTCATACAATGTTTTCAGCATGGGAAGTATGTGCGCCTTTTCTACCTTGGCATACTTGCCATCATCCAGCTCAAAAAATAACACATCAGGCACAGCATCCACATCATCATAATGCAAGGCTTGCTCCAGCAGCGGCAACAAGGATTGTTTCTCACCATTGATCTGCACATCAAAGCGCACATCAAACCAACCATTGCCTTGCTCTTCCACATCGACAAACCAAGCATCAATATCTTGCTCTGCAAAAGCAAAATCATCATCCACATCAATCTGCCAACCTTTCTCTTGCAACATAGGCATATCGTGTTCCATAAAATTCAGCCAATACATATTCTGCTCAGACAAATCATCCATATCATAAAGCATCAGCATATCATCGGATTGCTCTCTTCTTGCAGGATACAAGCCAACACCTTGCAAGGATTCCACCCAGGCATCCTCGGCTTCAAGATCCCGCTCAATGGCCAGTATCTCTGCCTCACGCTGCAACAACACGCGTTGAGCATTCTCAAACACACAAATCTCATGCCCCGCATAAGCAAAACGCAAGCGAGCAACCCGAAGCTCATCCTCTATCCACATCAGCCGCAAATGCGGCACAGGTTGTTCACCCTTAATGTCTTGCAGCGCTACAGGCTTGGGCGGCTGCAACACTTCAGGTGGGCATGCCTTCACCAATGCCATACTAAAATCTTCAACCATATCTGCAGGAATCTTAGGCATTTGTGCTAATCTTATCAGTTGAATACTATCAAGATGAACATCAGGCAATACACCGACTTGCCCCCGCTCTCCATCCACATACATCACAGGCGTAGTCGAAACAATCTGTGCCTCAGGCTCTACGCTGAAATGAAACTGTGCATTGCCTTCATCATCATATTGCCATACTTGATGGCAAGCTCTGGGCTTAGCCAATTGCAACGGTTGATGCGTCTGATGATCAAGCCAAAAGCACCGCCCCGTTGCCACCATTTTTTGCAGGGCGATCGCACCTGTATCACCCTGAAGCACACATGTCTGTTGCCCCAGGTTAGTGCATGTTTTCAATAGCTGTATAATAGGGACATCACTATCTTGTAAGCAATCAGGCTTGTACCAAACATCAGTCAGAGTGGAGAAGCGTAGCGCTCGACCTTTAATTAGCCCCCCTCGTCTTGCGGCTTTTGTCTCAACAACATCCACCATGATATTATAATTATAGGGCATGGGCTTCAATACATAAGCCAAAAACTTATCATCTTGCCGTATTGAGCTTTGTTTGGGCTGGAAACTCTCTGCGAATGATTGCAACCATCGTTGAAGCATATCTGGTGATGACGCATCTTGCTGACTCATATACTGCAACAAGGCTGCAAC
>JALSGX010000083.1 GCA_026982535.1 Ghiorsea sp.
GTCAAACAATAAAGGTATTAATCGAGCTGGTGGCGGTTTATCTGCGGATGCGTTGACCGAGAAAGATAAGGAAGATATCAAAACAGCTTGTGCCATTGGTGTGGATTATATTGCGATTTCATTTCCTCGTGATGGTAAAGATATGGATTATGCGCGCTCTTTGGTACAAGCTGAGGGCTCAAATGCGGGCTTGGTGGCTAAGGTGGAGCGCGCAGAGGCAGTTGTTGATAAAAACCTTAAATCGATCATGGAAGCATCGGATGCAGTGATGGTTGCCCGTGGTGACTTGGGTGTTGAGATTGGTGATGCAGCAGTGCCGCCAGTGCAGAAGAAAATGTTGCGTATGGCTCCGAAGTACAATTGCCCCGTTATTGTGGCAACACAAATGATGGAGTCTATGTGTGAAAATCCAATACCAACGCGAGCTGAAGTCAATGATTGTGCTAATGCTGTGCTTGATGGCGCGGATGCTGTGATGCTCTCTGGTGAGTCTGCGGCAGGTCGCTATCCTGTGGAAGCTGTGCTTGCGATGCATAGAACTTGTATGGAAACAGAGAAGCAGCGAGTTTTACCATCTTTGCAGACACGCGATCCGCGATTCCCACCACACTCTGTTGATGAATGTATTGCAAGGCAAGCGATGGAAGTCGCAAGGGAAATGCCCATTAAAGCTATTGCATCTTTTACGAAGAGTGGTAACACTGCGTTATATATGTCTAGGCACTTGGGGGATGTTCCCATTTATGCTGTAACATCGGAAGAAAGCACACTTGGGCGTGTCACATTGTTTCGCAATGTAACACCGCTGCGTATGCCAATAGACTATGGTCCAATGGATGCGCCTAAGGCAACACTTGACATTCAGCAACGCATGTTGGATGAAGATATCGTTGAAGAAGGTAATTTAATTATTATGACATTTGGCACACCTATGGGTGAATCAGGTGGAACGAATGCGATGAAAATCATCGGTGTAAAAAAACAACTAAAATAGAAGGATAGGAGTAAAAACTATGGCACTAATTTCATTACGACAACTGTTGGATCACGCGGCCGAAGAAGGCTACGGTATGCCAGCATTCAATGTAAACAATATGGAGCAAGTTCATGCGATTATGGAGGCAGCAGATGCAGTGAACTCACCTGTGATCATGCAAGGATCAGCAGGGGCACGCAGCTATGCGGGAGAGCCATTCTTGCGTCATCTTATTGATGCGGCAGTTGAACAATATCCACATATTCCTGTGGTGATGCATCAGGATCACGGGTCTGAGCCTGCGGTTTGCTTGCGTTCTATTCAGTCTGGGTTTACATCAGTGATGATGGATGGTTCATTGATGCCAGATATGAAAACACCAGCATCATTTGAATATAATGTTAATGTAACAAAAACTGTCGTAGATATGGCACATGCTGGTGGTGTTTCTGTTGAAGGTGAGCTTGGTTGCTTGGGCTCTTTGGAAACCGGTATGATGGGTGAAGAAGATGGTCATGGTGCCGAGGGCGCTCTGGATATGGATCAATTGTTGACAAGCGTTGATGAAGCCGTTGACTTTGTAGAACAAACAGGTGTGGATGCTTTGGCAATTGCGATTGGTACATCACATGGCGCATATAAGTTTACTAAGCCACCAACAGGTGAAGTACTTCGAATTGATCGTATTCAAGAAATTCATGCTGCACTTCCAGATACGCACTTGGTCATGCATGGTTCCTCCTCAGTTCCACAAGACTGGCTACAAATTATCAATGAATATGGCGGTGACATGGGTGAAACTTATGGCGTACCTGTGGAAGAAATTGTAGAGGGCATTAAGTCTGGGGTGCGTAAAGTTAATATTGATACAGATCTTCGTATGGCTTCAACAGGTGCAATTCGTAAGCATTTGGCAGAAAATCCATCTAACTTTGATCCTCGCAAGTTTTTCAAAGTCGCCAAGGATGCAATGAAGGATATTTGTCAGGCACGCTTTGAAGCATTTGGATCTGCGGGTCAGGCATCAAAAATTAAAGTCAAATCTTTGGAAAAAATGGTTGATTTTTACAAATAGGTTGGACTAAAGCCGTACAAAAAAGCGAGCCTGAGGGTTCGCTTTTTTTTTTGCGTGGTTACACTTGGGCAATGGGAGCAGAGGAAAAGCTTTGAAAGACTTGTTGCATATTTGGAAAAGTCGTTGGTTTGCTTTTGCTCATGATATGGTATGGGTAGCACTTGCTGTTTATTTAGCTTTTCTTTTCCGGTTTGACTTTGGAGCTATTCCTGAGCGTCATATTCAAGAGGCTTGGCATTTGCTTTATGTTGCTTTAGCCGTTCAGCTTCTTTCTTTTTGGTATTTTGGTCTTTATCGGGGTATTTGGCGCTTTGCGTCATTACCTGATTTGCAACGCATCTTTCAGGCTGTGGTCGTTGGAGCATTACTAAGCTACTTTATACTTTTTATCTGGACTCGGCTCGAGGGTATTCCCCGCTCAACACTTGTTCTCTACCCGCTGATTTTGGCTGGGGGGCTGTCTGGCGCGCGCTTACTGTACCGCTGGTTTAAGGATAGGCGTTTCAAGTTATCTAGTGTTGATAGTAAACGCGCTTTGATTGTTGGCGCAGGCAAGGCTGGAGAGCTTCTTGTTCGAGATATGTTAAAGCATGACGCATATCTTCCAATCGGTTTTCTTGATGATGACAGAAAGAAAAAGGGTTTGGATATTCATGGTGTGCGGGTGCTTGGTCATATTGATCAGCTCACAGGCTTTGTTCAAGAGTTCGATGTTGAAGAAGTGGTTGTTGCTATTCCAACGCTTGATACACAAGCCTTAAAGAGGCTGGTAAAACAGTGCGCTCAATTGCATATCATTTGTAAAAAAATACCATCGCTACAAGAGGTTGAAAAGGAAAAACTAAAGATTGGTGATTTACGAAACATTCAGCTGGAAGACTTGTTAGCCAGAGACCCTGTGTTACTTCACAACCCTGAAGTGTCATCTTTTATTATGAATAAGCGGATACTGGTCACGGGTGCGGGTGGGTCCATTGGCTCAGAATTATGTCGTCAATTGCTTAATTTTTTACCAAAACAGTTGGTTCTGCTTGATCACGCAGAGTTTAATTTATATCAGATTGATCATGAGTTGCAAAGCAAGCATAACTATCATATTTGCTCGACTGTGCTGGGTGATATTCGTGATGAAGGGCGTATGGCGTGGGTTTTTAGCCATTATCAGCCTGACATTATATTCAATGCGGCAGCATATAAGCATGTGCCATTGGTTGAGTCCAATCCTGTTGAAGGTGTAAAAACTAATATTTTAGGTACATGTATGCTGGCAGATTTGGCAGCAAAACATGCGGCAGATTATTTTATTCAGGTCTCAACGGATAAAGCAGTCAATCCTACTAATGTGATGGGTGCTACCAAGCGTATGGCTGAAATTTATTGTCAAAATTTGGATTCTCGCTGCGACACAGCATTTATAACCACGCGCTTTGGTAATGTGCTGGGTTCTGCTGGTAGTGTTGTCCCTCTGTTTACCAAGCAAATTGAACAAGGTGGTCCAGTGACGGTGACCCATCCTGAAATCACACGGTATTTTATGACGATACCTGAGGCTGTTTCTTTAATTCTTCAGGCTGCAACCATGGGTCACGGTGGCGAAATTTTTGTTTTGGATATGGGTAAGCCTGTGAAAATTGTTGAAATGGCAGAGCAGATGATTCGCTTGGCAGGGTTAACACCGTATGAAGATGTACCAATTCAGTTTACAGGGTTAAGACCTGGTGAAAAGTTGTTTGAAGAGTTGTTTCATCAAGAAGAAGCACTACGCTCAACCACACATCAAAAAATTATGTTATCTGGGACGCGAAAAGTTGACTGGGCTGAAGTGCAGCAGCATCTAGAAGCGATTCGCCAAGCATGTGAACAACGCAATATTCCAATGCTTATCCAGGAACTTAAGCAGCTTGTGCCAGAGTTTGTGCCCAGTCAAAAGCTTCTTTCACCATGACGACCGGCAAGTGCCACAGCCTACAAGTGCGTGTAGCAGTGTTTGCGCCTTTATGGGAAAATTTTGATTATGAGTGGCCTGCAACATTAGGTATGCCTATTGTTGGCATTCGAGTTATTGTTCCCTTTGGTTTTGGTAAACGCATCGCAGTGGTTCTTGAAGTGTTGGATAAGCCCAGTCCATCAGAGCGGCTCAAAAGTGTCATGGATCGCTTGGATATCCAACCTTTGTTTGACGCAGTACGCTTGAAGTGGCTCACAAGGGCGGCGGCGTATTATCTTAGCCCATTTGGTGAAATGCTTGAGCTTGCCGCAGCATGGGCGGCACATGAAAATCAGCGCCGCTTTCGGTGTGTGAATCAAGAAAAGCTGGCTCAGGTGGACGCAATATTACGCTTGGCATTTCGTGATAAACGAGCATTGTCTTTAATGACAATCCGCAAGCATTGTCAGGCGGATGATGCGCAGTGGCGTACTTTACAGGCCATGCAGCGTGGCTTGCTGGAAGAGGCTGTGACTTTGAACAGCAGCTTTGACCAAGTATGTAAGCCTTCATTAAAGCTTCGACCATCACAGCAGTTTGCGGTTGATGAAGTGGTTAACAACAAGCACCTTTTTTTTCCCACTTTACTTTTTGGTCGCACGGGTTCGGGTAAAACTGAAGTTTATTTGCAAGCAGCAGCACAATTGGTCAAGCAGGGTAAACAAGTTTTAGTTTTAGTGCCTGAAATCGGGCTGACACCCATGTGGACACAACGCTTGTCTTCTAGATTTGATCAAGTTGCGATTTGGCATTCAGGGCTTGGTGTACGAGAAAAGATTGCTGTGCGTCATCGTTTGTCAGATATTCAAGTCTTATTGGGAACACGATCGGCATTGTTTTTACCCTTACCTGATTTGGGTTTGATAGTTGTCGATGAAGAACATGATACCTCATTTAAGCAGCATGATGGCATTGCTTATTCCGCACGGGATATGAGCTTGCTTTTAGCGCAAGAGTTGAATATTCCTGTTATATTAGGCTCAGCAACACCTAGCTTGGAAAGTTGGCGACAAGTCCAAGAGGGTCGTATGCAATGCTTTCGCTTAACAGAGCGGGTGCATCAACATGCTGCTATTCAGCCTGAAATCATTGATATGCGAGGGTCGCAAGCAGTGCTTTCGCCTACGCTTATTCAGCGATTGCAAGATGCTTTTGCGCAAGGCAAACAGTCCATGCTGTATCTGAATCGGCGTGGCTACGCGCCAGCACTGCAATGTACCGCTTGTGGTGATGTGCCTACATGTCAATCGTGCAGTACACGCTTAACGCTACATCGTAAACAAGGTGTACTTCGTTGCCATATATGTGATTACACGCTACGCGCCTATCAAACATGCCAGTCGTGTGGTGAGCAGGCATACTTGCCCTTGGGATCGGGTACAGAACGCTTGGAAGATGATTTAATCGCAGCGATTCCAAGCTTGAGAGTCGCACGATTTGATAGAGATGTCATTCGCAGTGCCAGTACATTGCAACAAACATTGGCAGCCTTTGAATCAGGTGATATCGACTGTTTGGTCGGGACGCAAATGTTGGTGAAAGGTCATCACTTTCCTAATGTGACGCTGGTTGGTGTTGTGAATGCGGATTTAGGTATGAATTTGCCAGACTTTCGCGCACCTGAGCGATGGTGGCAGCAGATGACGCAAGTGTTTGGGCGCACTGGGCGGGGCACACATATGGGTCAAGTGGTGGTGCAAACATGGAACCCTGATACGCCATGGTTTGAGCGGTTGGATGAAGAAAAGGCTGAGTATGTACTCAATGAAGAATTAAGCTTACGCAAAATGACACATTTTCCGCCATATGCCCGATGGGTTCGTGTTGTGTTTTCAGCAGTCAGTCGTGATAAGGCAACCAAGGCAGCCAAAGACTTTCGCCAAGGGCTATATTCATACGAACATCTGAACATTAGTGGCCCAATACCCTGTGCATTGGAGCGTTTGTCTGGTCGGTTTCGCTTTGAGGTTATTGTGCGAGATACAAGCCGAAAATTGCTGCCGTGGAAGTTGTCACGACTGTTGCAAAAATTGCGTGTGCCTTCGGGGGTACGCCGTAAAGTTGATGTTGATCCACAAGATTTGATGTGATGCGAAAAAATATAGTCATCCTAGTCATAGCATGGTTGAATTGAGGCATGACTTATGCTTTGTTGCTGTTGTTGGTGTTTGCTTGGCTGCCTTTGCAGGCGATGGAGGTTGATATTCAGGCAGAGAAGACTTGGTGGCAATATCGAGAGTATGCCAAGGATGCCGTATTAACAGCAATACAAGCGTCTTTTTTGCCTTCGAAAGTACAAGGTGATGGCATTCAAGTTCAATTAAGCTTTAGTTCCAACCGAGAAGAGGATTGGTTTTTTGCCCTGTCGGGAGCTTGGATGAGTTCGATAACAAAGGCAGCAGAGCAATGGAACACAATACAGCATAATGATATTGCAATACAACAATGGGATATTCGATGTGATGCGCAATATGCGGTGATGCGCCATGCGCGGTTGGGTGTTTTTTGGGCAGGAAGAAGACAAGAGCAGTCTAGAGAAAACTTTGTGGTTCATGGGTTGCAGGTTGATGTAGCAGGCGAACCCATTGTTGAAGACATTAGAAGTTCTTGGTTGGGATTATCTTTTGTGGGAACAGGTGGGGTAAGCCAACAGTTGGAGGTCAGCATTGATTTGGCAGTGCCATTACAAGTTGAGGTGATAAATCCTTTGTTTGCCACACCATTTGGTCAACGTAGTGGCTATCGTACAGCATTGGGCTTCCGATGGAGCTTACCCAAAAGTGAGGTGGCTATTTCAGGTTTAAGCCTGTTATTTCATTATCAATATCAAGAGTTGGGTGGAGAACACCAGACTAATGGTAGCTTTTGGCCATATAATCGTTGGCAAATGCTTGGTTTTGGGGTGTTATACGCATGGTAATGCACACACTATCTTCATATATATGGATGTCATATATCTCTCGTATGGTTGAGGTTGCCCTTGTTGTGCTTGCAGCTTGGCTACTTTCTGGCGTTGTTGTTGGGCATGACGCTACGCAAAAGCGATCGCATCTATCTTCAAATATACCCGCCACCAAGCCAGTTCAACAAGGTATTGATACACATGACTTACGGCACACGCCTTTATTTGGCGAAGTACCTGTGCAAAAAGCTTCACCCAAATTACAGCCTGTGGAAGAGCGTGTTGTGGCAAACAGTCGTCTAAATATTAAACTTATCGGCACAGTGGTCGCAGGTGAAAAATCAGCGGCTATGCTTGTTGCGAGCAGTAGTAAAAAACAGGCTGTTTATTTTTTGGGTGAAGACATTCAGCCTGGTGTAAGGCTTGAAAAAGTAAAGGCGGATGCCATTGTGGTGATGAATCATGGAAAGCGTGAGCGTATTCATATCGTGGCTGCAAAACCTATACAGCAGGCCGCAGTATCGCCACAACCAAGAAAGCATGCAGTTGCACCACAAATTCCTATAATGCCACAGGAAAGCAGGAAAATTGATCGCCAAAGACTTCATTCACAAATGCGAAACTTTTCAACCTTGTTGAGTCAAGCGCGTGTCAGCCCTCACTTTAACAATGGAAAACCTGATGGTTTCAAAATTAGTGAAATCGTAAAGGGCTCATTGTATGAAGAAATAGGCTTGCGAAATGGTGATATTATCAAGTCGGTCAATGGTGAAACGGTGACAGGGGCAGAACAAGCCATGCGTATGTACCGAGAGTTGCAAAGTGCAACATTTATTGATGTGGAAGTTGAAAGAAATGGTCGTTTGCAGCAATTAAGTTATGTTATTCAATAGATCTAGAGGAATCAAAATGCAGTTAAAGATACGGGTTGGGTTATTGATATGCTTGCTTTTGAGCGCAAGCCACACATGGGCACAAGGCGTAACCATGAATTTTAAGAATGCCGATATTCGGGCGTTTATTGAGTTTGTTTCAGGTTTTTCAGGTAAAAACTTTCTTGTTGATAACCGCGTGAAAGGTAGTGTAACTATTGTTTCGCCTACACCGATTTCAGAAGATGAAGCGTATGATGTGTTTTTGTCTGTTTTGGAGGTCAACGGTTTTGCGACAGTCAACAGTGGCTCAGTGATTAAAATTGTGCCTCGGGCTGAGGGAAAGCAAAAGTCTGTGAATGTGCGAGAATCAGGTTCTGCGCCCAATACGGATGAAGTGATGACACAAGTGCTGCGCCTGAAATACGCTGATGCGCAGCAATTGGTGGCATTGCTGCGTCCGCTGATTTCACCCAATAGCCATTTGGTGGCTTATCCGCGAGGTAATATGCTGCTATTGACAGACTCTGCCAGTAATATCCGTCGTATTCAGAAGGTGATGAAACTTGTAGACAGGCAAGATGCGGTAGGGGTTCAAATGTTTCCTTTGAAACATGCCTCTGCTGATAAACTGGCGAAAACATTGTCAGGCTTGTATGCCAAAACAGGACCAGGAAGCCCAACATCCATTAAAGCATTATCGCATCAACCTGGTAATATATTGATTGTGGTGGCGGCACCTCAAATGATTAATGAAGTGGCTGCGATTGTGAAGAAGTTGGATATTCAGCCCAAACCTGACTCTGGTCGTTTACAGGTTCGTTATTTGAAACATGCCAATGCTGAGGATGTCTCCAAGGTGTTAACCAGTTTGTTTGGTGGTAGTAGTACGGCTGCGAAAACCACAGCACCTGGCAAAACATTGTTCACCGGTGATGTAAAAATTGTTGCTGAGCCTGCCACTAACGCATTGCTGATTACGGCTGATCCCAGTGATATGAACGCGTTGAATGGTATAATTGATAAATTGGATGTACGCAGGTTGCAGGTTTTGGTTGAAGCCTTGATTGTTGAGGTTTCAACAGGTGTTGGCGAGCAATTCGGTGTGGAGTGGCAAAGTGGGAACAACTTTGGTGGCTCCAATGCTGCAGCCTTTGGTGGCACATCCTTTACATCCGCGTCAGGTGTGAATATCAATACTGTTGCGCAAAACCCGTTCGCGACAGGTTCAGGTTTGGCAGTTGGTGTTACCAAGGGAACTTTAACCTTTGGTGGGCAAACCATACTCAACCTTGGTGCATTAGCGCGAGCTTTATCAACCAAGACTGATACCAATATTCTTTCCACACCCAATATTTTAACCATGGATAATGAGGAAGCTGAAATTATTGTGGGGCAGAATGTTCCATTTATTACTGGGCAAAGTTCTACGCAGGGTGGGGTAACCAATCCATTTCAAACGATTGAGCGCAAAGATGTTGGCTTAAGACTTAAGGTAAAACCTCAGATATCTGAGGGCAACACGGTCAGGCTTGAACTCTATCAAGAAATTTCCAGTGTGGATGGTGGTACTGCGGCAGAAGGTGGGCTGATTACCAGTAAACGCTCAATCAAAACAGTTGTGCTTGCCAATGATGGCGGTATGGTGGTGCTTGGTGGATTGATGCGTGATGATTCCAGTGTATCTGTGCAGCGTGTACCGTGTTTGGGCTCCATTCCCGTGCTTGGTGAAGCCTTTCAATTTACGGAAAATAAGCAAGCAAAAACCAATTTGATGGTGTTTCTGCGCCCACATATCATTAAAGATAGCGATGATATACAGTTGCTGACTAACCAGAAATACAGTGATATTCAGGAGGTCTATGAGCAACCGATTTCTGGGGGCACCATTTTATTCCCACTTCAAGATAATAAAATACCAGCGTCATTTTCACCTGAACATGACTTGAAAATGGAAGAGCAGCTTCCTGCCAAGCAAGAACCATAATTTGTGATGCACCATTTGAGTCGAATTACCAGTGAACAGGTAGATGAAATGCGGCTAATGCGCTTTTCTCTGCCTGTGTTGCGTGCTGCCGCAGTACTACCGCTTAAACCATCAGAAGCTTTGTCCAACCCTGTGGCAGTTGCCCAAGAGTCCGTTGCAACTGCCGATTGGCCTTGGGCACTGCTGGATGATTGCAGGCGAGAGTTTGGCGCTGAGGTGCAGCCAATTCTTGTACCAAAGGATGCGATTTTAACAGCACTCAACCAAGCCTTTGATATGGCAAGTGCGTCGGCAGAGCAAATGCTGGAAAACCTTGAAGAAGAGGATATGGGGCTTGCCAAGGAAATTGAAGAAATTGGTGATCTTTTAGAGTCTGAAGATGATGCGCCAGTGATTCGGCTGGTCAACACGCTGTTGTCACAAGCTTTGAAAGATAGGGCATCAGATATTCATATTGAGCCATTTGAAGCCAAAGTGATGGTACGCTTTCGTATTGACGGTGTTTTGCACACCATTGTGACACCTCCCAAAGCTGTACAATCCGCTATGGTTAGTCGTATTAAAGTGATGGCTGGCTTGGATATTGCGGAAAAACGGCATCCACAAGATGGTCGCTTTCGTGTCAAGATTGCTGGGCGTGAGGTGGATGTTCGTGTTTCGGTATTACCTACAGCGTATGGTGAACGGGTAGTGATGCGTTTGCTGGATAAAAGTCAAAAGTTGTTAACCTTGAATGACTTGGGTATGAGCCAAGCGCAGCATGCTTTGATGAGCAAAATCATCAAAGAGCCGCATGGTATTGTCTTGGTGACAGGGCCAACAGGTTCGGGTAAATCAACCACTTTATACGCATCTTTAATGGCGGTAGACAGAAAAAATCGCAATGTGATGACCATTGAAGACCCAATTGAGTATCAACTTGAAGGTGTGGGTCAGATGCAAGTGCAGCCTAAGATTGGTGTCACTTTTGCCGCAGGTCTGCGTTCTATTTTACGCCAAGACCCTGATATTGTGATGATTGGTGAGATTCGTGATTTAGAAACAGCAGAAATTGCCATTCAGGCATCTCTAACGGGACATATGGTGTTTGCCACCTTGCATACCAATGATGCTTTATCTGCTATTGTTCGTTTGCAGGATATGGGTATTGAGCCTTATTTGGTGGCATCATCGTTGGTGATGGTACAGGCGCAACGGTTGGTGCGCAGGCTTTGTGAACACTGTAAAACGCCACGGGAATGGTTGAAAGGCGAATGGGAAACTTTGGATGTTTCAGCGCAAGATATGGTTGAAACCACAGTGGTGTATGATGCTAAAGGGTGTGAACACTGTTTGGATACTGGTTATGTCGGTCGTGTGGCGATTTATGAGCTGATTCCAATTACCCAGAATTTGCGTCATGCGATTCATGATGGTAAAGGTCTTCCTGTTTTGCGCAAGCTTGCTGCTAAGGAAGGCGCCACTTCGCTACGCCAAGATGGGGCAAGGCATATTGCAGCTGGGATTACCACATTTGATGAAGTCTTGATGGCAACCCGATCTGATGTGGTGATAGATTAGGTGGTATATTGATGAGCTTGTTTGCTTATGAAGCCATTGATGCCCACGGGAAGCGCAAAAAAGGGCAAGTTGATTTTGATTCAGAGCGAGCAGCGCGAAAATACTTGCGTAGTCAGGGTTTGGTGGTACGCAAGCTTGAGCTTGTTGAGCAGTTACATAAATTATCAAGTGCAAGTAAAGCATCCGCCAGACTAAAACCTGCGGAAACAGTCAATTTCCTGCAGCAACTATCCACCTTGATTGCTTCGGGTATGCCGTTGGTGGATGCGCTCGCTTCCATTGCTGAAGGCATGGAGAATGCGCGTTCGCAGCAAGTTGTATCATCAGTACGGCAGCAGGTTTTGGAAGGTCGTGCTTTGGCAGACGCGCTGCGCACCCACAACTTTGATGATGTGATTTGCAATATGGTGGATGCAGGTGAAGAAACAGGGCAGCTCAATGCGGTAGCAACGCGTTTGGCGGAGCTATTGGAGCGCAGGCAGGCTTTAAGTCAAGAGTTGTTGTCCGCGACATTATACCCCTCAATTATTCTCACTTTTGGCATTGTGGTGATGTTGTTTCTTTTGGCTGTGGTTGTGCCACAGATTGTGAGTGTATTTGAGCGTAATGGTGGAGATTTACCCGCATTAACCGTGTTTGTGATTGCCACATCTGAGTTTATTCGCAGCCATGGATTGATGCTTATTTTATTGTTCAGCGCATCAGTGTTTGCATATATCATGGCGATGAAAAGAGAAGCCATGCGTTATAAGCGCGATGAATTGTTGCTCAAAATACCTGCTTTATCATCATTATTGCTTAAAACCAACACCTCCCGATATACACGAACTTTAGGTATGTTGCTTGAAGGCGGCGTGCCTGCTTTGGCAGCCATGAAAATTGCGCAAGAGTCTGTTTCATTGTTACCCATGCGTGAAGCACTTGGCCAAGCTAGGGAAATGTTACGAGAAGGTGCATCATTGGCTGATGGGTTGAAAACAGGCGGTTTTGTGCCTTTGCTTGCCTTGCGCATGATTGCTGTGGGTGAGCAGTCTGGCGCATTGGCAACCATGTTGATTCGGGTGGCTGATACCTATGACAAAGAGGCTTCACGCAATATTAAGCGGCTGTTAACCATCATGGAACCATTGTTGGTGATGGGTATGGCAATTGGTGTCGGTACTTTGGCGATGGCGATATTGTTGCCTATTGTTGAAATGAATCAACTTGTGAACTAAGAGGCTTGCCATGATGAAAATGATTTTAGGATTGATGTTGTTGTGTGTGCCGATGCTTGCCATCGCTACACCTGAGCAAGTGTGGCAGGAAAGTATGCGCCTTGCTCAAGAAGGTCAGGACGGGCAAGCCATTGCGGTACTAAATGGAGCGCTATTGCAATCCAATGAAGAGAATAGCGTGTGGTCACAACGCTTTGATATGGCCAAGCGATTATTGGAGTTGCGTCTTCATGCTAAGGTTCACAGTGAATATGGCACATTAGATACCACAAGTAACAATCAATACATGCTATTGCTACAAGGTTGGCTGGATAAACACCCCAAGCCAGAAGTAGAAGAATCCATCATACCAGGCTTGTTGGCAGCTATTCTACCTGGCACGGGTCATGCGTGGCTTGGGCGCTGGGGTGATGCTGGGGTTGCGGCTATGCTTGTTTGGCCGCTGCTTATTCTTACATTATGGGCAGCCCGCCGAGATATGGGACCAGTTACTGTCTTTTTCGCGATGATTACGGCCTGGCTTTGGTCAGGCACTGTGTTTTCAGCTATGTCTTTGGCTGAACGCGGTGACTTTGAAGTCTATTATGCGTGGTGGCAACAGATGTGGATAGCTTCGGGACTACCTTCAAGAGCGTGGTAAAGTTGGGGCAGGGTTATTTATCGCTAACCGTTATTGAACCTTATTCATTTATGTGAGGCTAAAGCCTCGCTTCTTATTCAAATCGTTTGGTTTAATATTTTTTGATATATCCACAATAAAACGCAAGTCTCTCTTTACATTGATAATCATTATCATTATTATTCGGACAAAAATAAGAAATGGAGATAACAATGAAAAGAATATTACCCCTCACACTTGTGATGATGTGTTGTGCGACAACAAGTTTTGCCAATGAAGATAAGGTTGCAGAATTACAAGCGCAGTTAAATGCGCTTGCTGACTATGTGGAAGCACAAAGTGTGCAGCCCTCAAAAACAACCGTTGGTGGCTATGGCGAGCTTCACTATAATAATTATCAAAATACATCAAATAAGATTGATATGCACAGGTATGTGTTGTTTGTGAATCATGAGTTTAGTGATTCGATTCGATTCTTTTCAGAGCTAGAGGTTGAACACGCTATCTCTGGTGCAGGGCAAACGGGTGCAACAGAGCTTGAACAAGCATTTATACAATTCGAGCAACGCGGTGGCAATATCAAGGTGGGTATGTTTTTGATGCCCGTTGGCATCATCAATGAAACACATGAGCCATCCACATTTTATGGCACTGAGCGCAATCCCATTGATAAATATATCATTCCAACCACTTGGCGTGAAGGTGGCGTAATGTATTCAGGGTATAGTGAAACGGGATTGTCGTATGACTTGGCAATACATTCAGGGCTAAACACAACAACATCCATTCGCAGTGGTCGCCAGCATGTGGGTAATGCCGTGGCGGATTCTTTGGCATACACGGCAAGGCTAAAATATGCGGGTATTCAAGGTTTGGAGTTGAGTACAACCATCAATTATCAAGAAGATTTAGACCAAGTGGCTGGTGGTATTGGTTCTGCAACATTGATTGAGGCACATGCTGTTTATAGCTTGGGTCAGTTGAAGTTTACGGGTTTGCTGGCGAATTGGACGATTGATCATGGGCAGAATACACAAGGCGTATTGCTTGAGAGTAGTTATAGAATCAATGCAGAGTGGGGTGTGTTTGCGCGGCAAAACACATGGGATGATACGGGTGCTGGTGATAAGGTGCAGTATAATGCGGGTTTCAACTATTGGGCGCATGAAGATGTGGTGCTTAAATTTGATGTTCAACAACAGAATGTCTTAGCGGGTGATAAAGATGGGTTTAATCTTGGTATGGGGTATCAGTTTTAATGCGATACACCATCATGCTATCGGCACTGCTTTGTTTTGCAATGACAGCACATGCCGAACAAGTGTTTATGACACCGCAAGCTTATATTCAAGCACAATTTGATGGTGCAACACCCAAACCTAAAGTGATTTGGCTGAATCAAGGCTTAAAAGCAAAGATGGCAGAGATATTGAATCACGATTATGCGGGTTTACGGGTGCGTTATTGGCAGGGTGAAGGCGAGCAGGCGTTTAAAACTGTGTGGATATTGAATGAAATTGGCAAAGAAAAGCATATTACGGTGGGTATTGCCATCAACAAACAAAGGATTGAAGAGGTTAAGGTGTTGGTGTTTCGAGAGTCGCGTGGTTGGGAAGTAAAACACGATTTTTTCACCCGACAATTTAAGCAACTATTTTTGGGTGATGAAAATCGCTTAAATAAGTCCATTGATAGTATCACGGGTGCAACATTATCGGTGCGAGCGGTGGAAAAGTTGGCAAGAATTGCCTTGGTATTGGATAAAGAGGTTCAGGATTGATGTTACAAATGAGCCGTTCAAAACTAAGGAAAGCACATCGAAGTGTTGCAGTTTTTTCCGTGGCTGTGTTGATGTTTACTGCGATTTCAGGCTTTTTATTGCAACACGCAGAAGACTTTGGCTGGCAACACCAAACCATTGAGCAGGGTTGGTTGCTTGATATATATGATGTTAAAGAAGCGCAGCCAACTGTTTATCAAGTGGTGAACCAATCAGAAGCGTATGCGGTGCAACTTGGACATCAGTGGTATATCAATACGCAAGCCATTGCGGCAGAAGATAAGCTTAAAGGTGCGGTGCTTCTTCATTCGCTTTGGGTGATGGTGGGCGAGCGAAACCTTTATCTCTACACAGAATCATTGGAGTTGGTTGAAGTGATTGCGTTGGACTTGGATGGTACAGTACAAGCCGTGGGTTTGTTGGGTGATGCGTTGATATTAAAAACGCATACATCAACTTATCAAGCCGATGCAAGTTTGATTTCTTTTGCCAAGATTAATGTAAGCAGTGATGCTGTAGCCTTTTCAAGGGCTGCAACATTGCCCGACAAGTATGCAACACAGCTACCCAGAAGAGTCAGTGATATTCATTATTTGAAGGTGTTGCAAGATCTACATGGTGGGCGTTTATTTGGGTTGCCACATTGGGTGATTCCTGATTTAACAGCTTTGGCGATGTTGTTTTTAAGTATATCTGGTCTCATGATGCGAAGTAAGCGTATTATACCATAAATAAAAATAGCCCCGCATGATCGGGGCTATTATGGATGCAATCTAATTTACTTAATGGCAATGGATTTGGGTTTTGCGCTATCCAGTTTGGGTAAGCGAATATGCAATACACCATCTTCCATGCGGGCTTCCACGGCATCCGCGTTGACATTGCGAGGTAAGCTAAAGCTGCGGGTAAATCGACCATAAGCGCGTTCAATACGATGTACATTTTCTTCATCCACATCTTTTTCATAGCGCCGTTCACCTGCAATGGTTAAAACCCCATCTTTGACTTCCAAGCTAACATCTTCTTTGCTAATGCCTGCAAGCTCCGCGTACATATGTAGTGCGTCCTCAGTTTCGCGGATATCTACTGCGGGAATCCATTGGTTTGTTTCCTGGTTGGTTGTAGCAGGGGCATCGCTAAAAAGATCGTTTAACCGATGTTGAATAGCTTCTAAATCTTGCCATGGGTTTCTGCGTACTAAGGTCATTGGTATCCTCCTTTCCAGTGATCTCTTGCTTACTATATAAGCTTGCTTTTTGGGCTGTTCAAGGGGATGAATTCAGGCTATTTTGACCTTATACACAGGTAATATGATTTGATAAAACAAGGAGATGATATGAGCCAGAAGATACATATCACATGCCCACATTGCTTGGCTGTGAATCGGGTTGAGCAGGCAAAACTACAAAGCAGTATAGTAAATTGCGGCAAATGCCATCAACCGCTGTTTACAGGGCAGCCTTGGGATGTCAATCAAGCAGCATTTGAAAAGCATATCAAGCACACTGAAGTGCCAGTGCTGGTTGATTTTTGGGCTCCATGGTGTGGACCATGCAAAATGATGGCGCCTGCTTATGCCCAAGCAGCGCAAATGCTTGAGCCTGAAGTGCGCTTGTTGAAGATCAACACTGAACATGAGCAGGTTTTAGGTGCAACATACCATATCCGAAGCATTCCAACGCTGGCATTGTTTAAGCAAGGTCAAGAAGTTGCAAGGCAGCCTGGTGCTATGGGCGCAAATGATATTGTGAACTGGGCAAGAAGTGTTATGGCTTAGGTTTTAGCAGTATAGGCGTATAAAGGGTTGTCCATATAGCAAATGCAACCGCCCAAAAGATTTGTGATATACCCACCAGCACTTCATACGCCCAAATATCAAACAACGGTAAGAGAACACGGATGATGACGCTGAGTAATATAGCAATAAACGCATAAACTAACGCTTTAGGTGGCTGATACACATTTCGCCCTGTATGCCCTAGGGAAACCCTTGCAATCATGCCAATGGTGATCATGCCAATGCCACCAACAGTAAAGGCGTGAATAGCCAGCAGTTTGGGAATATCGAGGTTGAAAAAATAAATAAGGGTAAACAGGGCGAAACCTAAGTTAATCATCCAAGAAGAAAGATAAATACTCCACAATAAACCTTGCTGCCAAATGATAGGATGATGCCAGCGAATCAGACGGAAGGCATTGAGTGCGAACAAGATGCTGGCGAGGTAGGCTGATGTAGCCTCGTGTTCAATAAAAACCTCGTTGATGGAAAATGCCAGAAACAAAAAAATGTTGGGGATATCCACCCAGCGGGTATTAAAAAGCTTGACGGCATCATGTGTTGCGCGCTCAATAAAAAATGGAATCACTCGCCTGCTCATGGTGAGAATTAAAGCTAGGATAATATACATGGCGGAAAACAAGCCCCAAACCACGCCATGCTCGAAATAACCCAAAACACCTGCATAAAACACGATATTGCAGACGGTGATCAACAGCACTTTGGCAATGATACCAAGCTGATGCCACTGTTTGGCTTTGATAATGCGGTGGGTTAATATATAAGACAGGGTGATGGTAAAGAGGGTATCCGTGATGGTGGCAAGCCAAATGAAGTCAGTGCCAAAAAGGAAACACACCCTTGCGCTTAACCAGAGGGTAAAAAGTAGGCGTAACATGTTGCCTTCTGCGGTAGATGAGCGTGTCCATGTGCGCACAGCGGTGAGCAAAAAGCCAGCAATCACCGCCATGGCATACCCAAATATCATTTCATGCCCATGCCATTCAAATTGCGTGAGGTTGTTGAGCTCAAAATCAATCTGGAATATGTAAATGGCAGACCAAAGTGCCATGGTGAGCATGGCGAAAAAGCCAGCACCCAAGAAGAAGGGGCGAAAGCCAGCGTCCCAAACTGCGATTGTTGCTTGACTGGTAGGCATATATACTCCTAGCTCACTATGTTTAAGCGTAGGCTAACACCGATGCGTTTGATGTTGAATGGGTAAGTATAACCTTTTGAAAAAGTTAATAAAAGTTAATGTGTGTCTTATGATTTGTATCACATTGCTGTCATGTTTGTCTTGTATCATGGCTACATCTTAAACGCAGAAGGAGATAATGATGCGAAATATGACTAAGAAATTGGGTAAAATTTTATACCGCGATGGACCAGCACTTGTAGCAACGGCTCTTTTTGCGGTGTTGTTTGTCACAGAAGTTGTTGATACAACACATTAAGATACATCCTATCTTCATGTTTTTAATACCTCCAAGCTTTGGCTTGGGGGTATTTTTTTTGTCTGTAACCATAAGATAAGTGGAGTAGGGCAGCTATCGCACTTTTGGTTTGGCTGGTTAGTATGCGCAGTGTTAGGAGATGAGCATGAAGAAAACATTGTTTGAAAAAGTTTGGGATCAACATGTGGTGAGCGCGAATGATGATGGCTCGGTCTTGCTGTATATTGATAGGCACCTTGTGCATGAAGTGACCAGTCCGCAAGCTTTTGAAGGTTTGAGAATCGCGGGTCGTAAACCTTGGCGGACTTCGGCATCTGTTGCCACACCCGACCATAATGTGCCGACCACAGGTTTGGAGCATGGCATCACCGACCCTGTGGCGAAAACTCAAGTTGAAGCTTTGGATAGCAATTGCGAAGAGTTTGGCATTACAGAATTTAAGATGGGCGATATTCGCCAAGGCATTGTGCATGTGGTTGGTCCTGAGCAAGGTTTAGTCTTGCCGGGTATGACGGTGGTGTGCGGTGATTCGCATACTTCAACCCATGGTGCATTGGCTGCAATTGCCATGGGCATTGGCACATCGGAAGTGGAGCATGTTTTAGCCACGCAAACCTTGATTCAAAAAAAACCCAAAGTGATGCGCATTTTCGTGGATGGAGATTTACCTGAAGGCATCACAGGCAAAGATGTTGCCTTGTATATCATTGGAGAAATCGGCACGGCAGGTGGTACAGGTTTCGCCATTGAATTTGCAGGCTCTGCGATTCGTCAATTATCCATGGAAGGGCGTATGAGCTTATGCAATATGACCATTGAAGCAGGGGCGCGCTGCGGCATGGTGGCTGTGGATGATAAAACGATTGATTATGTGAAGGGGCGCCCCCATGCACCCCAAGGTGAGCTTTGGAATCAAG
>JALSGX010000084.1 GCA_026982535.1 Ghiorsea sp.
AAATAATCACCACGGTCAGAAGAAGAAATACGGCGCACTTTTTTTAATGCAGGCAAATATAACCATTGGTCATCATCCTTGCTTTCATCAGCATAATCCCAAGTGAGCATGGCTGTATCGCGCACATTGGCAGGTGATAAAAAGTAGGAAACTGATTTACTGTCCAACCCATAATCTTTGCTAAACGAAATCATTTTTCGCTCACGCACATTGCCCCGTTTATCAATCAATCGTTGCGTGGTTTTCTTAATTACATCATCGCCATCATCACGCGCTTCCACCCGTTTCATCACTTCCAAACCTGTGGCTGGTTCAGCCGCAAACGCAGGCGCACCCATCCATATGCTTAATCCTACAATGACCCAAACATGCTTAATGTTCATGTGAACCTCCTTTGATAATGCTTTTGTATGCTAAAAATGATAAAACCAACCAAACAACCGAGCGCAATGTCATGGCTCCGATGGTGCGTGTTTCATAGGCAAGGTCGGTTAGCGCAATGCTTAAACCCAATGCTGCAAACACCAAAATTGTTGTAGACGCAATTAACATGGCAGACCAAACAGCCCGATGTTTCTGACGCAAAAAACCAATACCTGTAGCGATGTAGGCAAAGCCCATCAAAAAGTTAAACCACAACACCGCAGGCACATAATCCCCTGCTGCTATACGCGCTTCTTCGCTCCAAAACAGTACATCACCACCTGATTTAATGGTGAGTGCACCAAACACAATGGCGACCACACCAATCACCTTTCGTACCACGCCACACCTTTTTTTATGCTTTACATCCATATTGTTTATCCTATTTATCCTTAATTTCCATCAAATACAGCATCAATGTTCGCAGCACTTCCACCGCCTTTGCTTTATCCTCTTTGCTGATCTGCTCGCTCAACTCCTGCTGAAAACCACTAGCAATAGGGAATGCCACTTCAAGCAATGCTCTACCCTGCTTTGTAATTGCTATATCATAACGCCGCCTGTCTTGCTCATTGGGCATACGCTCTATCAACCCCTTTTTAACTAACCCATCCAGCCTTCGTGTTACCGTGGTTTTATCTCGCATCATTAAATCAATAATTTTAGCTTGCGGCATAGCTCCACCACTAAACAAGCGAAACAAAATTGCAAAATCCTGCGCTACAATATTTAACCCTGCCTTGGCAAATCTTTTCTCAACCTCCTCGGTCATTAAATATGACACCCTGTTGATATGAAAACCCAGCACCTGCTCCAATTGAAAAGTATTCAAATCATCCATTTCCCTTCTCCTCACGGCGAACTGTATTTTATTTGGTTGCTATTTGCAACTATTTTATTATGCAACTTATTCTGTGCAAGACTAAACTTAACCAATAGATATGAAACTAGCCATGACAAATGCATTCAGATTCGTTATCCTGCGCAACCTTTTTCATGAGATATGAAAGAGTGACAAGTTTTCGAATTGGAGTTTTTCATGACGCAAATGCCGAGAAAGCAAGGATTATATAGTTCGCAACAAGAGCATGACGCATGTGGCGTAGGTTTTGTCGCTCATATTAAAAATCAAAAAAGCCATGATATTGTTGAGAAAGGTTTAGAAATATTGCTTCGTTTGACCCATCGTGGTGCGGCAGGCGCTGACCCTCGTGAAGGGGATGGTGCGGGTATCCTCATTCAAATCCCTGATGACTTCTTTCAAGCTGTAGCACCTGATTCAGATATTACTCTACCTGCCGCTGGCGAGTATGGCGTAGGCATGATTTTCTTGCCACAAGATGCAGAACATCGAGCAACATGTGAAACAATTATTGAAGATACGATTACCGCTGAAGGACAAACTGTACTGGGTTGGCGTGATGTACCTGTGGATCCTATTCATGCTGATTTGCCAGAAAGCGTGCTGGCATGTGAGCCTGTAACTCGCCAAATCTTTGTTGGTCGTGGTGATAACTGCGCTGACCAACAAGCCTTTGAACGCAAGCTGTTTGTGATTCGCAAAATCTTTGAAAATGCGATTGCGGATAAAGCTTTTGATGATAAAGCCAAGTTTTATGTCAACTCCTTGTCTTCGCGAACTATTGTATACAAAGGCATGTTCTTATCGCATCAAGTGGGTGCGTATTTCACAGATTTAAGAGATGCTCGCATGAAATCAGCATTGGCTTTGGTGCATCAACGCTTCTCCACCAACACTTTCCCATCTTGGGAGCTTGCTCATCCCTTCCGCATGGTGGCACACAATGGCGAAATCAACACGGTTCGCGGCAATATCAACTGGATGAATGCCCGTCGTCATTCTATGAAATCCAAGTATTTGGGCGATGATTTGGATAAGGTTTGGCCTTTGATTCCTGAAGGGCAATCGGATACTGCATGTTTTGATAATGCTTTGGAATTATTGGTCATGGGTGGTTATTCGCTTACTCATGCTGCCATGCTGTTGATTCCTGAAGCTTGGGCTGGTAACCATTTAATGGATGAAAAACGCAAAGCATTTTATGAACATCATGCAGCATTGATGGAGCCTTGGGATGGTCCTGCTGCCGTTGCCTTTACCGATGGCATTCAAATTGGGGCAACACTGGACAGAAACGGCTTGCGCCCTGCTCGCTACCTTATTACGGATGATGACTTGGTGGTCATGGCATCTGAAATGGGTGTATTGGATATTCCTGAAGAAAAAATCATTAAAAAGTGGCGCTTACAACCGGGTAAAATGTTCCTGATCGACTTGGAACAAGGTTGTATTATTGATGATGAAACCATTAAAAACGAGCTGGCAAATGAGCGGGACTACAAAAAAATACTGGCCGAAACCCAAATCCAAATTGAAGATTTGAATGTGGATGTTGAAGTTAAGCAGCCCCAGCATGATGATTTATTAAATAAACAACAAGCCTTTGGCTATACCAAAGAAAACCTCAAGTTCTTAATGGCACCTATGGCAATCACAGGCATGGAAGCCACAGGCTCTATGGGCAACGATACGCCTCACGCTGTGTTGTCTAACCGT
>JALSGX010000085.1 GCA_026982535.1 Ghiorsea sp.
TTCGGTGTTGGTGATGGTTCCATGTTTTTCCGCCCAACCTGAAGCAGGAAACAAAACATGCGCCAGTTTCGTGGTATCGGTGGGGTGATACGCATCAGACACCATCACCAACTCAGCTTTGCGCAGTGCTGCTTCAGCTCGTTTCGCATCAGGCATAGACACAATCGGGTTGGTGCAAGCAATCCACACCGCTTTGACTGTGCCTTCTTCAAGGGCAGCAAATAATTCCGTGGCGGTTAAACCTGGTTTGGATGACACATCATCCACACCCCAATAATCTGCTACTTCTTTGCGGTGCTGAGGGTTGGTATAATCCCTATGGGCTGCCAGCATATTTGCCATGCCACCCACTTCACGACCACCCATGGCATTGGGTTGCCCTGTGAGCGAAAATGGACCACAACCTTCTTTGCCCACCTGCCCTGTTGCCAGATGCAAATTGATTAAGGCATTGTTTTTGTCTGTGCCCGCTGAAGATTGATTCAAGCCCATGGTCCAAAAGGACAAGGTTTTGTTCTCACCAAACCATCGTGCTGCTTGGATAATGCCTTCGGGATTTAAGCCGCAAATGGCTGCTGCTTCACCCACATTCAAGGCTAAAGCTTTTTCTTTCACCGCAGCAAAACCAACCGTGTGATTCGCAATATAATCTTCATCGGCAAATCCTTCTTGCAGCAACACATGCAACATGGCTTGATAAAGAATAACATCCGTGCCGGGTTTTAGCGGTAAGTGTAAATCCGCAATGGAGCATGTATCGGTGCGCCTAGGGTCAACCACAATCACTTTCAAATCAGGGTTGGCTTCTTTGGCAGCTTCTAATCTGCGAAAAACAATGGGATGGGCATAGGCAGGGTTTGCCCCTGTAATAAAGAAGCAACTGGCTTTTTCAATATCATCATAACATGTGGGTGGACCATCCGCGCCAAAGGCGCGTTTGTAGCCTGCCACAGCTGAGCTCATGCAAAGCCGTGAGTTGGTATCAATATTATTGCTACCAATAAACCCTTTCATAAGTTTGTTGAACACATAATAATCTTCAATCAGCAACTGCCCCGACACATAAAATGCCACCGCATCAGGACCATGCTCTAAAATAATATCAGCAAACTTTTGCGCGGCATGGTTTAAGGCTGTATCCCAGTCCACAGGGGCAAAGGGCGCATCCAAGGTCGTACGCAACTGCGGTACAAGCAGGCGGTCTTTGCTATCCACCGTGTTATGCAGCTCTCTGCCTTTGGAGCAAAGCCTGCCCTGATTGGTGGGATGCTGAGTATCACCGCTAAGTGAAATGATTTTTTCACCATTGGTTTCCAATACAATGCCGCAACCTGTGCCACAATAAGAGCAGGCGCTATTTACTGTTCGAGTCATTCCAACTCCTATGTGTTTATCCATTAAAAGCATCTACCGCAAAGTTTCCCAAAGGAAAACCTTAGCATGGACAGGAAGTGCGGCTTCAGCCGCGCCAGTTTGTTCAATTTAGCACGACTATAAATCGCACCTCCAGTAAATGTATTGATTTTGACTTTAGCCCAAGCTCAAAAATACCTGTCCATTTTCTACTTTCGTTGCATAGGTTTTCACACAGCCTTCATCAGGTGGCGCAACCTTCCCGTCATCCAAATGGATGCGCCAGTTGTGCAATGGGCACAACACATCATCACCCGAGATAATCCCCTCTGCCAGGGGGCCATTTTTATGCGGGCAACGGTTTTCCAAAGCTTTGACCCTGTCGTCCGTCAAGCGAAATACAGCAATCACTGTATTGTCAGCGCGAACCGTACGCGCTTGTGCTGGTGGGATTTCTTCCAATTTGCAAACTTCAATCCAGTTTTCAGACATTATACCGACTCCACACGAACAGGAATATCAATCGGCTTATATTCCTTATATTTTTCATAACCTTTCTCCGCATCTTCAACCCGCTCTTGCCACGGATCATGCGCTCTAGCGGCAAGCCAAGCTTCCAACCTTGCAGCCAATGCCTTGCGGTTTTCAATATCATCCACCACTGCTGCCTTGATGCTATCCAAACCAACCCGCTGCTGCCATGGCGCAGTTCGTTCATTGTGGCGACCTGTTTCGCGGTAGTGCTGCAAATAAGCTTTGGTAATTTCTTCCACTTCGTCAGCCGTTTCCACGATGCACAACAACTCGGTTGCCACCACATGCACGCCACCATTACCACCTGTGCTGATTTCCCAGCCACCTTCAACACCCACAATGCCTACATCTTTAATTGTGGCTTCTGCGCAATTCCTCGGGCAACCCGATACTGCCAACTTCACCTTGGCAGGGAACCAAAGGTGATCCAGTTGTTTTTCCAAATGAATGCCCAAAGATGTAGAGTCTTGTGTGCCAAACCTGCACCACTCTGAACCCACACAGGTTTTCACCGTGCGCAATGCTTTACCATACGCATAACCACACGCCATATCCAAATCTTTCCACATGGGTGCCAAATCTTCTTTTTTCACACCCAATAAATCGATGCGTTGACCACCTGTGATTTTCACCGTAGGCACATTATATTTCTTGGCTACCGTTGCAATTTTAATCAGCTCATCGGGCGTGGTTACTCCGCCATAAATGCGTGGAATCACCGAGAAAGTTCCATCTTTTTGGATGTTGGCGTGCATTTTTTCATTGGCGATACGCGAGGTGCGATCGTCCTCTGAATCTTCTGGCCAAAGCATACCAATATAGTAGTTAATCGCTGGGCGGCAAACATGACAACCCTCACCTTCCCAACCCAGTGCGCGCATGGTCTCACGCACAGTCAACAGCTTCTGAGTTTTGATTTGTTCTTTGACTTGCTCGTGATTCAACTCTGTACAACCACAAATGGGATCATCTTCAGACTCAACAAATGCCGTACCCAGTGTGGATGCCAAAATCTGGTCAATCAGACCCGTGCAACCACCACACGAGCCACCTGCTTTGGTGCAAGCTGTAATTTCCTTGCGCGTGGTTAAACCTTCATTGGTAATCGCATCCACAATATCTTTTTTACTCACACCATTACAACCACAGACCACAGTGTCATCACTCATCGCCGATGCTTGATCTATGCCTGAATGCCCAGAATCACCCAAACCCGACGCTGAGAACAACATGGTTGTGCGCATGTCTGATACATCTTTACCGTCTTGCATCCATTGGAAGAAGGTTGGGCCATCCGCTGTGTCGCCAAACATGACCACACCTTTGATTTTATCATCTTCCAACACGATTTTCTTATACACGCCACCATGTTTATCCAGAAGCTCAATTGTGTCTGCACCGGGTGTGCCCATGAAATCACCCGCGGAAAACACATCAATGCCTGACACTTTCAGCTTGGTAGACACCACCGAGCCTTCATACGCTTTTAAGCCGTTGCCCGTGATTTGATACGCCAAGACTTTGGCTTGCTCAAACAATGGCGCAACCAAACCATACGCCACACCTCTATGCTCGGCGCATTCCCCGACCACATACACTGATGGGTCAGTAACTGATTGCATATAATCGTTGACCACGATGCCCTTGTTGCAGAAAAGACCACAGCTTTCCGCCAATGCTTTGTTCGGGCGAATGCCCACTGCCATAACCAATAAATCACAATCCAGCGTTGAACCATCTTTGAACTTTAAGCCTGTAACCCGCTTATCACCCAATACTTCAGTCGTCAATGTGGACATTTTGAACTGCATACCTTGCGCTTCTAGGGCTTCTTTCAACATGTCGCCCGCCACACTATCTAACTGCATGTTCATCAAGGTATCTTGGTCATGAATAACCGTGGCTTCCATGCCCAGGTTAAGCAAGCCTTTGGCTGCCTCAAGCCCCAGTAAACCACCACCAATCACGACTGCTTTTTTGTATGTCTTGGCAGCTTCAAACATTTTATCACAATCGTCAATATCGCGGAATGCAATCACACCCTCTTTATCATGCCCTGGAACAGGAATAATGAATGGGTTGGAGCCTGTGGCGATAATCAAGTTGTCATATTCTGCTGTGGTACCGTCTTCTGCAATAACCAACTTTTTGCCACGCTGAATTTCCGTGACCTTCTTGCCCATGTGCAACTTGATGCCGTTATCTTTATACCATTGCTCATCATTCAAGATAATATCTTCAATGGTGGTATCACCCGCAAGCACAGGCGACAACATAATACGGTTGTAGTTGGGATACTTTTCCGCACCAAAAATTGTAATATCAAACATATCGGGGTTGGCTTTCAAAATCTCTTCAATAGCGCGAACACCCGCCATACCATTACCAATCATCACTAATTTTTTCTTATTGCTCATCTTAACCTCTTATCGGCATTCATCTGTTATTGCTGTCTTTACACAGGTGGCAAGCAAACATCATGCCGCGCATAAAAACAAGGTTTTATTAACAATCCACCTTTATTTTTTCATTATCAATAACCCATAAAGATTAAAAAATAGGCATATATAGACCATTTTTTAAGCTTTATCTGCATGTTGTTTATGGCTTCCTCTATCAACAATATACTTCTAATATCAATAGAAACACACACTTTTCGTAGTGGCATTAGCCTTGCTAGACAGCATCCAACAAGAAGTCAATTTAAGTAAATACAATACAACTCATAACAATAAGGAGACTATCAAATGGCTGCATCTGGCGTTGGTATTGACCACAGCAAAATCAATCTCTTTTCTTTCACTGGAAAAATGAAAATCCTCCACATGTCATGGCTGGCATTTTTTATCAGCTTTATGGTGTGGTTCAACTTCGCGCCACTACTGGCATCTATCCGCGAAACCTTTGGTTTATCTGAGCAAGAGGTCAAACTGCTACTGATTCTGAATGTTGCCCTCACCATTCCCGCGCGCATCATCATTGGTATGCTGGTGGATAAGTTTGGCCCTAAAATCACCTTTTCTGTCCTCTTAGCGGCAGGTGGTGCAATATGCTTTCTGTTCGCATTTGCCAAAAGCTATGAAGAGCTTGCCACATACCGCTTTTTGCTCGGCTTTGTTGGTGCTGGCTTTGTGATTGGCATTCGTTTGGTATCCGAATGGTTTCCAGCCAAACAAGTGGGCACGGCAGAAGGCATTTATGGTGGCTGGGGCAACTTTGGTTCATCTGCCGCTGCCATTCTTTTGCCAACATTAGCCGCATGGATTGGAGGCGATGATGGCTGGCGCTGGGCAATTGCCACTACAGGTGTATTGGCATTGGTCTTTTCTGCTGTTTTCTATTTTTCAGTCAGCAACAACCCCAAAGGCACCACTTATTTTCGCCCAAAAAACTTAGGCGCAATGGAAGTGACCAGTAAAGGCGACTTCTTCTTGTATTGCGCCATGACTGCTCCACTTTACATGGCATTGGGCGTGTTGGCATGGAAAATTGGTCCAGCCAATCTGGGGATTTTTTCTTCGACCATAACCTGGAGCATCTATGCAGCATTGTTGGCTTTGTATGCTTATCAGGTATCCAATATTTACAAAATTAACAAAGGGTTGTTTGCAAAAAATGCTCGCCCTGTGCCTGAAATTCACCGCTACAAGTTCAAGCAGGTCGCAGCACTGAACTTCTCCTACATGATTACCTTTGGCGCGGAACTAGCCGTGATTTCCATGCTGCCTTTATTCTTCTTTGACACCTTCAAAGACAGCGCAAATCTAAGCATGACTCAAGCTGCTTTGATAGCCTCTATTTTTGCAGGCTTAAACTTGGTCATGCGGCCTATGGGAGGATACTGGAGCGACAAATATGGTCGCAAGCTTATCTTAGGCGTCACTCTTGGTGGCTCGGCACTTGGCTTCTTTTTAATGGGGTTAATCACACCAGATTGGTCTATTGCCGCTGCTGTTGCTGTCATGCTTGTCGCCTCTGTATTTGTCAATGCGGGTAATGGCGCGGTATTTGCCGTGGTTCCCTTGGTCAAACGACGCATTACTGGCGGTGTCGCGGGCACAACAGGTGCGTTTGGTAATGTTGGCGGTGTAACCTTCTTAACCATACTTTCATTTGTTTCATCTGAAACATTCTTCATGGTGATTGCAGGTGCAGCGTTTGTTGTGTTTTTACTGGTGATGCTTGTCTTGGAAGAACCCAAAGGCTTTATGTATGAAGAAAACGAAGACGGCACCATTGAAAAAATCCAACTTCACTAAAGAAGAAAAAATACCATGCACAAAGTGATGCTTGCAGCTTTATTATACTTGCTCAGCTCTTCAGCCATAGCAGCCGAGTGGCATGTTTCTGGCGACTTGCGTGAACGCTATCAAAGCTTTGATAACCTTAACTTCAACAACAGCGCAAACAACAACAGCTGGGAAATCAATTCTCGGCTTTACATCAAAGCCAAGGGCGAGTGGGATAATGGTTTTTCCGTGTTCCTGCAACCCCAAGCCGTGCATACCCTATTGCACACACAGGCTGCTGGAAGCGTCAATCTCAGTCAGGTTGACCTTCTACAAGCTTATATCCAACACCATGTAGGCGACACCACAATCACCCTTGGGCGGCAGCAACTGGTTTATGGTGATCAACGCTTACTGGGACATTTGGGCTGGAAAGATGTGGCGCGCACCTTTGATGGCATCAAAGCTTCTTACAACAAAGACAATATCAAAGTGGATGCTTTTGCCGTTCACCCCGCAGATATTGTACGCATGACACCAAGCACCACCAATACCTCAGGTGACAGCCTGGTCACCTGGAGCCACAGGAACCTGCTCGGCGTGTATGCAACCTATACACAACAACCCAAAACAGGTGTGGATGTCTATGTCATCAACTGGAATCACAGTAGCAATGCCAATGTCGCACCTAACAGTAATATCAATACCTATGGCTTACGCGCTTTTGGCAAGTGGCATCATATTGACGCGACGGCTGAAGCTGTATTCCAATCGGGAGACTGGTTGTCAGGCGTATCGCAGCAGGCATCAGCTTATGCTTTCAAAGCAGGGTATTCACTGGACACATGGAATACGCGCTTTGGCTTTGAATATGACTACAGCCCAGGTGATGATAAAACCAATGCCACAACCCATAAAAACTTTGTGTTCCCTTTTCACACCAACCATGCACATTACGGTGAAATGGATAGGTTTTCATGGGCAAACATGAAAAACATTCGTTTATCTGTTAAAACTTCACCCAGCAAGGCTTTAACGCTGATGGGAAATGTTCATTTCTTATCTCTGGATAAAGCGACGGGTGATTGGTTGAATGTGGTGGGTACAAGCAGCTTGTACGCGGGAAACCCCAGCTATACCGAAACCGACGCAGGTACTGAAATGGATTTGAAAGTGGTGTACAAAATCGCATCAGTGAAAGGGTTAAAGATTGTTGGCAACTACAGCGTTTTTAACCCAGGTGCTGCGGTTAAAGAGCGCAATGGGGGCATTGCCGACCAAGCATCATTTGCTTATCTCATCGCACAATATGTATTTTAGGCTATAGCTTTCTAGGAGGTAGGGATGTCAGATATTTTGAAAGTTGAAGCGGGGCAACACTCCATCACAGGGCTTAAACCCCACAATGAAGACTCTTGTGGCATCCACATTTCCCAAGGACGAGAGCTAACCCATAAAGGGGTTATTGCCGTCACCGCTGATGGCGTAGGTTCATCGGAAGCTGGGCGCGAAGCCAGCGAGCATTGTGTCAAAGGATTTATTGACGATTACCTGAGCACCCCCATGTCTTGGAGCGTTAAAACTTCAGGTGAGAAAATCATTAAATCGCTTAACTCATGGTTGTATAATCAAGGGCAAGTGCGCTATGCCTCCGAACTTAGCCTTGCCACCACGCTTGCTGTGCTGGTACTTAAATCGACCACCGCTCATATTTTTCATGTGGGTGATTCGCGAGTGTACTTAGTTCGCAATGGAAAAATCAAATGCTTAACCAAAGACCACCGCTTGGTCATTGATAAAAACAAAACATACCTTGCCCGCGCCATGGGCGGTGAACATGATGTGCACTTCGATTACAGCAAGCATTTACTTGAAGTGGGCGATAGATTTGTGCTTACCACCGATGGTGTGCATGAGTTTATTGATGATACAGTCATCGCTGAACTCACTCAAAAGCAGCATCCTGAACAAGCTGCACAAGCCATTGTGAATGCAGCCCTTGAAGCAGGAAGCAACGACAATATTACCGCCCAAGTCCTGCACATCACACAACTACCCAACCAAGATGAAAATGAATATTACAAAAAGCTCACCGCCCTTCCCTTCCCCCCACCTTTAGAGCCTGGGCAAGAGTTGGATGGCTACAAAATTATCAAGGAACTGCATGCCAGCAACACCATTCAAGTGTATTTGGCGGAAGATATTGAAAGTGGTGATACCGTGGTGCTTAAAACACCGTCTATCAACTTTGAAGATGACCCTGCCTATATCGACCGTTTTTTGC
This sequence comes from Ghiorsea sp., assembly GCA_026982535.1. GTDB lineage: Bacteria > Pseudomonadota > Zetaproteobacteria > Mariprofundales > Mariprofundaceae > Ghiorsea. The sequence continues at coordinate 8,401 of JALSGX010000085.1, forward strand.
ATGAGGTCTGGGTGGGGCGCCGCATCGATAACCCACATGTGTTTAAGGTGTTGCAACTCAAGCGAGAACGCAGCTGTATATATTATGTCACTGAATTTTTAGAGGGAAACTCACTTGCCCAGTGGATACTGGACAACCCTCAACCCGATTTGGAAAAAGTGCGTGATATTGTAAGCCAAATCATCAAAGGACTTCGAGCCTTTCATCGCAAAGAAATGGTGCATCAGGATATTAAGCCTGAAAATATCATGATTGACCAACATGGTATGATTAAAATCATTGATTTTGGCAGCACCCGTGTTGCAGGCTTGGAAGAAATCAGTACCCCTATCCAACAAAGCCATGTCGAAGGCACTGCCAATTATATCGCGCCTGAGTTGTTCGATGGCTATGAAGCTACACCCAAAAGCGATATGTACTCATTGGGTGTTACCATTTATGAAATGCTAAGCGGCGGGCACTTCCCCTACGGAAAACTTGAAGAAGCCAAGCCACATAAACACTATGATTATGTTTCTGTGCGAACATACAACCAAGATGTGCCCATTTGGATGGATAGAGCCATCCAAAAAGCAGTGAGTAAGAACCCTGAGTACAGATACAACACATTCTCCGAATTTGAATACGATTTGTCCAACCCCAACCCAGCGTTTATGAAAGCAGGCGTTCCACTGATAGAGCGTAATCCTGTCGGATTCTGGAAAACCATGGCCATCATATCTTTGATTTTCAACCTTATGTTGCTCATCCTATTATCCAGACAATAAAAAGACTCACGATGCCTCATCAACATTGATATGGTGGATAGGCGGAACCTGACACATAGCCAAACGCAATGCCCAAGCTCATAAGTATGTCTCAGGTCATATGTGGGTATTTGGTGGCTCTCAAGGGTACACTGGCGCACCACAATTGGCAGCGATGGGCGCGCAAAGTGTTGGTGCAGGGCTTGTCAGCATTGCATGTCCTGATGATGTTTACCCCATCATCGCAGCTTCATCATTGGATGTCATGGTTCACCCCCAACATCAAGCACCTTGGCAACATGCTCATGCGATAGTTGCTGGTATGGGCTGGAATGATGCACAACACAATACTTTGCACCAACTCTTACAGCACCACGCCCCACTCGTATTGGATGCGGGTGCTTTGAATCTATTGAGTAATAGTCCAAAGCTACAAGATGCTCTGCAACAGCGAAAAGCTTTTACCGTACTCACCCCGCACCCTGGAGAAGCTACACGACTATTGCACACAAACACCAAAGCTATTCAAGAAAACCGAGTAACATCTGCGCTTAAACTGGCAAGAAAATATCATGCTTGGGTAGTCTTGAAAGATGCGCAAACATTACTCGCTTCACCCAAGCAGCATATATGGCTCAATCCTTTTGGCTCTGCTAACTTGACCGTCGCTGGTACAGGCGATGTGCTAGCAGGTATGATGGGAGGGCTTCTCGCCAATCAAGCTCAAGCAACATCACAGCCTGAACAACAAGTCATGGCTGCAATCATCATGCATGGCATGGTAGGTGAACAACAAGGCTGGTATCGTGCTGGAGAGCTACCATCGCTTATCGCTAAACAGTTGGCTCATGTTCAGAAAAACACAGTCTAAACCATATCATATTCATGCCTTAAAGTTGTCATCATCATGTCTTGAGTATGTAGAATAGTTTGCCTCAATCTAGCCCTATGGAGGTAAATGATTATGCTTAATCAAATGGATAACCCTGCAGAAATGTTAGCTTGGCTTAGTCAACGCAATCATCATATTCCACTTGAAGACCTTGCTTTTATGATAACATCCCAAGAGTTCTCAGGTGACATTGAGGAACCCTTTGACTTCAACTTGGATGATGATTTCATCAACCATACATATTAAAACCAACGCCTTATTTAGAGCTTCCTCAAAATATTAAACCGACCACAATGGGGACAAAGTTTCATGTCGTTTTTGCACGCTGATTGACAGGAAGCGAGGCTTTAGCCTCGCCTCTTTAAGTGCAAGGTTTGACTTGTTCCTTTGCCAAACACTTAAGCCTATTTAGAATCAAGACGAGGCTAAAGCCTCACTTCCTATGGCTTCACCCCTTGTGTTTTAGCATTAAAGACCTTACCTTCATGGTCAATGACAAACTCCGATAAAGAACAACTACCCGCAACCACCAACCCAAATGCAACAGCCTTAACCCCTTATCAGCGTGGTGAACTATCACCCTTGGATATGTGGTATCGTGAACTTAAAAAAATTCCCAAGCTAGACCGTGAAACTGAAGCTGAACTCACCCGCAGATGGGTCGAAGATAAAGACTTACAAGCCGCCCAACAATTACTCATGGGCAACCTGCATGCTGTTGCTGCTATTGCCCGTGAATATCGCCACTTTGGTTTACCTGAAATGGATTTAATTCAAGAAGGTACGATTGGTCTCATGAAAGCGATTCAACGCTTTGATCCCGAACGAGGCTTTCGGTTGATGACCTATGCGTCATGGTGGGTGCGTGCTGCCATTCATGATTATATTTTGAAATCGTGGAGCATTGTAAAGATGGGAACCAATAAAATGCAGCGGCGTGTATTTGCTGGCTTAAAAAAAGCCAAACATGCCATTGCAGCCATTGAAGGGCGACTGGATGAAGAAGTCGCCAATGAATATGGCATTTCCGAACAAGAGTTCCAAAATATTGCGCATTCGTTTTTACAACGCGATGTATCTTTGGATACGGAAAGTGAAGAAGGCGGTGGAAGCATGGTCATGGCACTGCCTTCTCCTGAGCTTCCACCCGAAGAACAAGTGCTCAATGCAGACTGGAAAACACATCAACATGGATTACTCCACCAAGCCATGCAAAAGCTGTCTGAGCGAGACCGTTTGATTATTCAACGCCGTCATTTAAGCGAAGAGCCTGATACCCTTAAAGACCTAGCAGAAGAGCTGGGCATCAGCATTGAACGCGTCCGCCAGTTAGAAGCAAGAGCCATGAAAAAACTCAAAGCGAGCCTCACATGAAGCAACCATCTAAATCTTTAGTTTTATTAGGACTTACAGCCACCACATTTGTTGGTGGCTATGCTTTTTTAAGGTATGCATACAAAGTTACAGATACCATTCCTTTTGCACAAGAAATCGTGCTCATTGTCTTGGGCACTGTTGTAACCGTATTGATTACTGCATTGCTTCTGAACAAACAAAGTGAAGTAGAAATTGAAAAAGAACAAACGATTAAGTTTCTCGAGCTTAAAACCCATACCTATGAGCAACTGATTCAGCGCATTGAAGCCATGTCTATATCCAGCCAAATCACCGAAGATGATTTGATGCGCCTTCGCTTTATCACTCATCGCTTAGCAATTGTATCATCGCCCGCTGTATTACAAGAATATCACCATTTTTTGTCAGTGTTGGGAGATAGCACCGAAGATGGAAACATTCGCAATGATTTTGAACTTGTATCCACAGCTCTTGCCAAACTTACCGTGATGATTCGTGCAGATCTTTTAGGCTCCGCCGATGCCTTATCAGGACATGCCTTGGAAGATATTCGCGCTATGATTATCAGAAACACAGAAGAGTCTTCTGAGCTAAGCTTAAAATAAAATGGATAGCATGACCCAATAAACTATCCACATTGCATATCCAAGGCATCACGATAGCTTGCGGCAACTGATTATTGACAAGCTACACGAGGTAAACCTATGAATCATTCCACACTCACTGCCCTATCCCCGCTTGATGGGCGCTATGCCAATAAAGTTGGCGACTTACGCCCTATCTTTAGTGAGTTTGGTTTGATTAAAGCCCGTGTATTGGTGGAAGTGCGTTGGTTGCAGATGCTAGCAGCACACCAGGATATTCAAGAAGTAAGCAGCTTGTCAGCGGAAGCCAATGCGTTTTTGGATGCCATTGTGGACAACTTCTCTGAAAGCGATGCCCAAGCCGTGAAAGACATTGAAAAAACCACCAACCATGATGTGAAAGCGGTGGAATATTTCCTCAAAAATAAAGTAGCAGACCAAGCTGAACTCAATGCTGTATCTGAATTTATTCATTTTGCTTGCACATCTGAAGACATCAACAACCTATCCTACGGACTGATGCTTAAAGAAGCCCGCGACACCGTATTGCTTCCTGCCTTGGACCACACGATTTCGACCATGGAAAGCATGGCATCCGACATGGCAGCCATACCGATGTTGGCACGCACCCACGGGCAACCTGCATCACCCACCACCATGGGCAAAGAATGGATGAATGTGGTGGCACGCTTGGATAGACAACGCGCGCAAATTGCAGGCGTGGTGATTTCGGGTAAAATCAATGGTGCAACAGGCAACTTTAATGCCCATTTGATTGCTTATCCTGAAGTGGATTGGTTAAGCACATCCAAAGCTTTTGTAGAGTCTCTAGGGCTTGCGTGGAGCCCCTACACCACCCAAATTGAGCCGCATGATTATATCGCCGAGCTCAATCAAGCCACTTCCCGTTTTAACACCATTATCATTGATTTCTGCCGTGATATTTGGGGCTATATTTCCATGGGATTCTTCAAACAAAAGGTCATTGCAGGCGAAGTCGGATCATCGGCTATGCCGCATAAGGTCAACCCCATTGATTTTGAAAACGCTGAAGGAAACATGGGACTTGCCAATGCCATGTTACATCATTTGGCTGAAAAGCTGCCCATTTCTCGCTGGCAACGCGATTTAACGGACTCCACCGTGTTACGAAATCTTGGCGTTGGTTTTGGTTATACTATGCTTGCGCTTTCATCACTCGAACGCGGATTGGGCAAATTGGAAGTAAACAGTGATAAAATGCTGGAAGACTTGGACAACACTTGGGAAGTCTTGGCAGAAGCTGTGCAAACCGTGATGCGCCGTTATGCTTTAGATAACCCTTACGAGCAACTTAAAGCGCTCACCCGAGGCAAAGGCATTACACCTGAACGCATGCGTGAGTTCATTGAAAACCTTGATATTCCTGATGATGCCAAGGCTAGGCTTAAAGACATCACGCCTGCCGATTATATCGGCAATGCCGCTATCATGGGACAAAAGAAACACAGTTAGGCTGTACTTACCTTGATATTTCAGGGTGTTGCGTTAAGCTTGCTTAGTGTTCACTTGAAAAGAACAAGCTAAATCACCTTTTTTTCGAGGTTATGAATGAAAACTTTTTCCCTATATTGCAGCCTGTGTTTATCACTACTCCTAACTCCTCTTTCATTTGCAGCAGTCGATAACAATACCCCAGCGAAAAACAAAAAAGATGAAGCAAACCACTTGCCTGATGCGATGGCTCGCCTATTAAAAGCGCCAGATATCGACTGGGAAAATATTCGAGACCCTTTTTTATCCCCTTTTGAGAAAAGCCGCCTTGAAGAAGCCTCTCGCTACAAAAACCAAAAACATTTACCCACCAATACCCGAAAACGAGAAGTCTTGGAACAGTTTGATTTAAGCACCCTAACCTTGGTTGCCACATTCAAAAAAGCAAACTCCGAATGGGTTGCCAGCGTTCAGGACGCAACTGGGAAGTCCTACACCATTCGTCGTGGCAACTATATGGGTAAACGCGGTGGTCGTATTGAGAAAATTGATAGTCAAACTGTATATTTGGTAGAAAAAGTCATAAATCCAGCAGGTGAAATTGTTGAACGCCAGACAACGCTAACTTTGGCAGAGGTGAACGACTAAACAAAAACCAATGCAAAAAAAAGACATCATTCGTTTATTTGAAGCACTCAAAGACATCAATCCAGAGCCTAAAACCGAACTCAACTACAGCACCCCTTTTGAGCTGCTGATTGCCGTTCTCTTATCGGCACAAGCTACCGATGTGGGCGTTAATAAAGCCACTGCCAAGCTTTTCCCCGTTGCCAACACGCCCGAGGCTTTTCTCAAGCTTGGTGAAGAAGGCTTAAAAAAATATATCAACACCATTGGATTGTATAACAGCAAAGCCAAACATGCCATACAAACCGCACGCAAATTGGTGGATGAGTTTAACGGTGAAGTACCCCGCACCCGCAAAGAACTGGAATCACTGCCCGGTGTTGGTCGCAAAACGGCTAATGTTGTATTGAATGTGCTTTGGGGAGAGCCCACCATGGCAGTGGATACCCATATCTTTCGTGTTTCCAACCGCACAGGTTTGGCTACAGGCAAGACCCCACTAGAAGTTGAGAAAAAACTACTGCAAGTGATTCCTAAAAAGTATATGAAATACGCTCACCATTGGCTTATTTTACACGGTCGCTACACCTGCATCGCCCGCAAACCCAAGTGTCATACCTGCCCTATTCATGATGTTTGTGCCTGGACAGAAAAAACAATTTAACCCTTTGCGTTCACCGCCTCTTTGATGACTGCCCAAGCCTCATGTACATCAGGAAAAACCAAGCGATAAAACAGGCAGTCTTTAGGCATGCGCTGATTAAGCTTGGGCAAGTCGGTAGCCAAACCATGCTGCACATGCAAATGTTCTGGTAATGCCAATAAAGCTTGATGTCGTGCTATTTTTTCAAGATATACCTGCTCAATATCGGCCTTGTATTGGTGCAAAACAACAGCCCGAAGCGCAAGCTTATTTTTTTGCACATGTACAGGAAGCCAAAGATGGCAGCGCACCTCTTCGCCTGTTGCGGCAGGAAAGTCAAAGTAATCGGCTTGCAGCAAGCCTGTTGCCTGAATAGCCTCCCTGTCAAAAGCAGGGTGTGTAGGGTGCGCCCACTGCATAGGGCGAGGAAAAGGATAAACAAAGCCTTGCTCATCAAGCAGCGTAAACTCATCAGACAAATAAACTGCGCCATCCAGCAGCCCAGCAGTACAGATACTGCTTTTACCAGTACCCGACATACCTGCAAACATGATAGCTGTATTATTGATATTTAAGACAGACGCATGAATCGAAATGATATTATGGTTATCCAACCATTGTACAAGCTTGCTATACAAATGAATTTCTAAGGCGGCAGTAATTTCGCGTGTATCATCACTAAGCCAAAGCATCTCTTCTTGCCCTGTTCTAGGCAAAAACACAAAAGCATAAGCCTTACCATGCTGACGAATACCAAAGCTTAAGTCTGGGCTTTGATTTGCCTTATCATACAAACACAAAAACTTGCGCATATCTTGCCAGCAAATATTCAAATCTGAGGCAATACGCACCACGCATGTAGCCACCTTAAATTGATAAGACCAAGCCATTAGTTCTTATGATTCTGCAACAATAAAGCCAAAACCTGTCAACTCTTGTAAAATCGCCTTCACATCGCGTAAAGCATCATCGTATGCCACATCAAGCGTTTCACAAATCACCTTCGCCATATCCTCAGCCGAAGTCTGCCCATCACACATATCCAAAATCGCCGAGGCTACTGCATTGAGCGTAATGGTTGTTCCTTTCTCCTCATGGATATAAAAAAAAGTATGCTCACCTTCAATTTCCTCACACACCAAATGGTCAACCTGCTTTGGGTATTTTGGCACAGTAATTGGATATGCTTCATTCATATTGGCTCTCCTAGGGTGTATGCCACCATCCGACAATCCGCACAGCTTAATTGATGTTGGCAGTTATTCCATCGTTCCATCGAGGGCTGATGGTTTCCTTGGCTTGATGTTTTCGCCAAAGCCTCTAGCAACCGCTGATGTCGAATATTGCCCAACACATGCTCTCGATTAAAAATACACGGGCTGATATTTCCATTAGCACATACTGCCAGCTTGCCACGCCGCAAACCTTTATGGATAGGAGTTCTAGCTTCGGGCTGAGTTTGCGTGTCCTGCTGTATGACTTGATGGTGTGCTTGCTTCGATGCCACATCAGGCATATGCGAGTTTTGAGATGGCATCAGCGATATATGCTTGGTATTGAGGTTGCGACCTCGCCCTGTTTCATGCACAGGATCAAAGCGAACTGAACCTTTACCCAAACCCAATTCACTTTTTGCAAAGTCTAACATGGCTTGTTCATGCCCTGCATTTTGCTCCATGATTGCCATACCAATACGAATATGAAAACCCAAGCCTTGAGCGCGGAGCATGGCGTTGATGGTTTTTTGATGGCTTCCTTTGACTTGTGTAATAGCATCATGTACGCCCTTATCAGGTGAATACAATGAAAAAGCAAATGATGGCGCATAAGGTAGTAGCTGTTGCAGCAGAGAGTCTGTCAGCAATAAGCCATTGGTATATATTTCTATGCCTTGAAAGCCCAAGTCGTATGCAAATGCAACTGCTTCAACCAAATGTGGATGAATAAGCGGGTCTCCACCTGTAAATTGAACCATAGGCTCTCCCAACGCTCTAGCTTGCTGCAAAACATGCTTGATTTCCGCCAATGACAAAAAATCAGAACATGTTGGTGATGATGATGCGTAACAATGAATACACCGCTCATTACATTGATCTGTGATTTCCAAAAACAATAAGCCTAGCTCATCGCCAATAATCATCTTTGAAACAGACGGAGGAGTAGCTTGAGCAGCAGCAAGCCCTTTAAGCCAAGAGTGCTGTTGTTCAACTACCTTCAACAAGGCTAAGTTTCTATTGAGAGACCTTACTTGTGCCAGTAACGCATCAAAAAAATTGCCGCTTAATACAAGCTGGCAATCCGTGTTAAATGGATGAATAAGGTTAACCGTATGTTGCTCATCATCCCATATTGCTATAATAAACTGACCATTCGGTAGAAAAAGATAAAATGGCTGAGGCATCAAATACAGCTAAAAGCTAAGGACAATTTCCTGTTGTGGGATCACATGTGCATGGATTTTTACAGCCTGTAACGGTAAAACCACAAGTCTTGCAAAAATCTTTACATTTAATGGTTGCCAACACGCCTGGCGCGCAATTGGTGCCACAGGATAGTTCGCAACGCTTTTGATTGCATATCACTGTACTGTAGTTGATAGAGTTGGGCACACATGGGCAACAGGCATTGGTTCCTGAAGATATGACAATCGTGACTGTACTGCCATTAAAGAGAGTACAGGTTACTTGCGTGCCTACTGGCACCGTAGGAGGAATCCAAGGACCAATGCCCATCACTGTACGCGGGGTTGCAACCATGGAGCCCAATACAACAGGTGGTGTATAAATGGCTGCTTTAAGCAGCTTGCGTCTAACTTCATTGGTTGGCTCAACCTGCTTGCTCATTACTACATGCTCCTTGATGTATATGACATGACCCAAATTATAGCGTACACTACTATCATCAACTGGATTTTATCAAGCGTTACCTATACTATTGCGCAATGCCTCAGCATGTATTTTGGTCTTATCGTGAGTCAGCTTGCGCCTTGCTGCAAGGCAATACCCCTGCGCATGCCTTAACCAATACTGACTTTTGGACTTTAGCCCAAGCGGATGCCATGTTCCCACTTTTATGGTCATCTCTATCCCCTGAGCAACAGGAAATCGCCAAACCGTGGCTTCTCAATCCCATGGATGAGCATATTTTTGCAACAGAGGCATTACGCATGAGAAACATGACTGCTCGTGTGTTGCGTGCCTACCAACAAGCTGGTATTCCTATCATTTGTATGCGAGGGCTTGCTATAAGCGAAACCTTATACCCCAAGCCTTACCTGCGCCCACATACAGATATTGATATTCTATTTGACAAGCAACACTTATTATGGGCAAAACAAGTGGCAGGCAATGATTTGCACTTTCGCCCTATTCAAGCTTACCCCATGCTTTTTAAGCTTGGTGATATCCCTCTAGATCTACATATTGAGCCTATTGGTGCAGAGCGTATTCAAGCATGGAAACACCTTACACCTTTACATACCCAAGATTTTTTCAAGTATGCCTATAAAAGTGAACTGGCTGGGGAAGAAGCACTGCTTGTCCACCCTCGAGTGATGTTGCCCTACCTTTGTTTTCATGCACTCAAGCACTCCTTTGAACGCCTGATTTGGCTTTATGACATTGCCTTGCTTGCCAAGCAAGTTGAAAGCCATGGCTTATGGGATGAGGTGTTGCAAGGCATCAATGAATACAAGCTTGAACGACCCTGTTTTTATGCTTTATCTTATGTAAAAACACACATGAATGCACCTGTTGCGGATGAATATTTACAATACATCAAACCCAAAATGGATATCATAGAAGCACGCCTGTTCAAACGCTTTATGCAGCATGAAGTAATTCCTTATATGGCAGAGCGACTCTTTTCCCGCATGCTACCCTCCTTCAAACATCGGCTATCCTTTTGGAAAGAAACCATTTACCCTCGCCCTGAGGTTCGGGCGCAAATTGCTGGCGGAGGTTGTGTAAAATGCAACTTTATTCGCACACGCATAAAACAAGTTGCCCGTGCGGCATGGTCGCTTGGTAAAGAAACAGCTCGTATGATACGCATATAAAAAGCACTTGATTTATAACTTTAATCACGCAACCATGTGCTTGCTTTTTTGTACAGGAGGAGAGATGCAACAAAGATGTAAGCTTTATCTTTCAAGTGCTATGGTTGCACTCTGCTTAACAGCATCATTCCCCCATGCAGAAGAAGCCACTGAGTCTGCTTCCACCAAAGCTCAAGCAACCTCTCCAGAAATCACTGCAGAACAAGGAAAGCAGCTTTTCAACAGCTTCTGCAAGCACTGCCATACCATAACCTATGACGAAA
>JALSGX010000086.1 GCA_026982535.1 Ghiorsea sp.
ACAAAACGAGAAAGAAGCAAGTGATATATATCACAGCAATTAAATTATGAGGCGATTTATGCGAGTGAAAGGTGGCGGGCGATTTGGACAGATTTGGCGAGAGGTTGCTTGTATAATACATGCTGTACCATGTGTTGCGCGTGATACGGTATTTGTAGGCTGCCATGCGAGCCAAAGCCATTAAAAATACCGATGTTTTGATGGTCAGGATGAAAGCCCATAAAGGGTTGCTTGTCCAGTGTGGTTGGGCGGATGCCCGCTTGATGCTGGGTAAGTTTGAAGTGGTATGGAGGATTGAAAACACCTTCCGCAAATGTGAGTAGTTGCTGTCGGGATGCCGCCTGAACAGTAGGGGTGGTGATGTGGGTATGATAGGTTGCACCGATACGGCATGTGTTTTTATCGATGGGCAGCAGCCACCTTTTCTTGTTGATGATGGCATCGGGCAAGGCTTTATCTGTGTGGCATGTGATGATTTCACCGTGCGCGGGCTGCATGGGCAGCCATGCAAACAAAGGGTTGTTTATCACCTGATAGCCCTCGCAATACATCACGATTTGTGCTGTGTTTTGAGGTATATATTTTTGATAATGGATACATTTCTTTTGTTCAAAGTATTGATGCAGGGCATCGAGCAGGGTGTTGGTATCTAGCCATGCTGTGTGTTGCTGCACAATGCCGCCATGCTCATGTCTGACCATTGATGGGATAGGTTCGCGCGTAAGAAAATATTCGTATCTGTTGTTTTGTAGTCGTTTTTTGCAGTTTTCTTGTTCTTTCGCTGAAGCAAAGAGGCGAAACATGGGTTTTTCATGAAAGCATGAAATGTTTAGTGTTTGTTCGATATCTTGGTAAAATGTTTTGGCGAAGCTCAACATTTCAGGGGTATGCTCAGCAAGCACAAAGCGTTGCCCTGTGACGGGATTGATAAGCCCCGCGGCAACACGGGAAGCATTGATGCTTTTGTCGCCATAAATATGGACTGCCACGCCTTGTTTGAGGAAAGACCATGCCAGCAGGCTGCCTGCTAAACCATTGCCAACAATGATGATGGGTTTGCTTGTTTGTTTGGCTTGCGTTGGAATCATGCCCTGATGTTAAACATTGTGGCGATATGTCGCAAAAAAAAGTATTGTGCGCCAAGTCAATATCAAATGATAGGAGTTTAATCATGGCAAGAGCGTCAGCACGACACCTTTTGGTGAGCACAGAAGAAGAATGTTTGAATATCAAAAAAGAAATTGAGGATGGATTGGATTTTGCAGACGCAGCAAAAAAATATTCATCATGCCCATCCAAGGCGCAAGGTGGTGATTTGGGTGAGTTTGGACCTGGTCAAATGGTTCCAGAGTTTGATAAAGTGGTTTTTTCTGCGGATGTGGGTAGTTTGGAAGGCCCCGTTAAAACCCAATTTGGTTATCATTTGTTGGAAGTCACAGCGCGTAGTTAAGCATCATGACAAACCCTTGGCACAGCCACCTCAATGAATCCGAATGGGAAGCCTTGTGTGATGGCTGTGGCAAATGTTGTATGCATAAGTTTGAAGATGAGGATACAGGCGAGATTTTGCGCACCAATGTCGCCTGTAAACTCTTCGAAGCCAAGACATGCCGCTGCACCCAATATGCGCAAAGATTTGATGTGGTGCAAGATTGTTTGGATATTCGCCATTTATCGGATGATGAAATGCTTTGGCTGCCCGAAACATGCGCCTACCGCTTAACCTTTGAAGGCAAACCTTTGCCCGATTGGCATCCGCTAAACACGGGAAATCCAATGTCGGTGAAGCAAGCAGGGCATTCAATGGCTGGCTTGTCGATTTCTGAAGAGGGTGTGCCAGAAGATGAAATTATGGATTATATTTTAACATCTTAAGATAAAGCTGCTAGACTTGCTTGACGAGATTGAAGGGGAATATACGCTGAATACTAAAGAATCAAGCTTTCATCTGCATTTGTCGGGCTGCAAGGAAGGGTTGCAAGCTTTGCAACGCTTGGCAGACCAGGTCTGTGCAGGGGTGTGCTTGAATGCCATTCAAATCAACCGCATTGCTTTAGCTTTGGATGAATTGTTTGCCAATATTCATAATCATGGTTATGCGGGGCAAGGCGGGGATATTGATTGCTCGGCAAGATGGACAGGGCATGAAGGAAAACCATGCCTTTTAGAAATCACATTGCGTGATTATGCTCCCACTATTGAAGACATTAAAGCTTGTAAAGGCGTTGATCCTGAAACACTCAAAGAACATCCCGTGGCAGGTGGCTTGGGTATGCACTTAATCTATGCCATCACAGAATCATTTGAGCATACGCCGCTTAAAGATGGCAACCAATGGCGCTTGATATTTAATTTGCAAAAAGAGGATAAAAAACATGAGCCTTCATATTGAAACAGAACATGCAGGAAAAGCGGCTACTGTGGCTGTCAAAGGTGATGTGACCATTCAAACTTCACCAGAGTTGCGAAGTGAGTTGCAGTCATTATTTTCCAGTGATGTTGAAGTGATTCATGTGAAGTTGGAAGGCGTTGATTTTATGGATTCATCAGGCATTGCTACCTTGGTCGAAGGCTTGCAATGG
>JALSGX010000087.1 GCA_026982535.1 Ghiorsea sp.
ACCACACCTGAAGATGATATGCAAAAGCATTGATGTCACTTGGGTATGAGGATAAAGAAGTGCGGCTGTAGCCGCACTTCTTTATGGAGAAGTATTTTTTTTAAGGTATCTAAGTTTAGGCCAGGATTTTGTTAGTTGATAGGTTTTGCCTTGCCAATGGATTTTTCCAGACACTTTATTTTGGGCATCAATGTTCAAATGACCACTGCCTTGATGTTTTCCATCCTTAACCTTCAATATTGCGTGAAAGGCTTTGCGTTTTCGGATATTGGCAACCAGCTTGTCTGCTTTGATATTTTTGTCGTTTAGCAACCATAAACCATTATAAACAGCAATTTCCCCATCAGCTTGCCAAGACTTTAGCGCTTGCTCATGGTTTAATGTTGCCTCAAGGTTTAATGTTGCATATACAGTGCCTTCAAGGTGTGTCTCAAGCTGTTTATGCAGCCATCTCCAGTTATTGAGGTGAACCCCACCCACTTGAATGCGACCCTTTATGGTTATCTGATTATGATCAGAAAGTACTGCAACCTTGCCTGCTTTTAATGTGCCTTCATAAAATTTACCTTGAAACGCCTGCAGGAAGGTTTGCTTCTCATGGGTGCTGTAGTTTGCGTGCACTTGGTTGAGTGTGCCAAAAGGAAGTCTGAGGGTATTGATTTGAATGTGTCCCGACGGCTGGAAGGGAAGATTTTGCAGCAGTGTAAATGCTTGTGTGTCTAAAGATACGGCTTCAATATCAAAACGGTTGTTTGCTCGACTAAAGAAATAAGCCATGTTTTTCCCTTGTTCCCATCTTAAGTTCTCAATCTCCCAAGTGTTGCCATTGGTGATGATTTGTCCGTCCACATAATGCTTGCCTTTTCCAAATTGAATCAGGTCAATATTGGCTTGTTTGATGGTGATAGTATCGTCAGGGATATGCAGGGTTGTGGAGCCATGAATATAGCCATGCCAATGTTGCCACATTGGAGGTAGTTGTATGCCTGCTTCTTTGACTTGATCAAAATCAACATCCAAATCATGGAAGTACCAATATGTGCCTTGTTGTTTCAGGGTGAAGCTAGAATCCGCCAAGGCTAAGGAAATGGTTGCAAGTGTGGGAAGCTTGTCTTCTTCCCATACCAACTCTCCTTGAATGTGTAGGGGAACATGTTGCGGTTTATACATGCTACTACTTTGAAACTGGGTTTGTGTAGCATCCAGGTTCATGCGCGCTTTGATGAGGAATGCGTTTTTGAAGGTTAAATCTATAAAGCCATCCAGCTGACCATCGCCTTGGATGTGGCTTTCTTGCCACAGCCATTGACTGATGGGTAACCAGAATGATGTTTGATATAGCTTCATGGGTAGGGTTAGCGTTTGCTGGCGGTAGGTTGCTTGAGAAATTTCAATTTCCTTCTTCTTATTTGAAATGATAACAAGCTTGTTCATGTTCCAAGTTGAAGTGCTGCTCCAGTCGAAGTCGGATATATTCAATGTTGCTGGAGGTATTTGTATAGGTTTAGCTGTTGGTTGTGCCAAGTTGGGGGTCAAAGAAAATGCGTCCCACTGAGTATGAATATAGCTTACCCAGTGATGATTGTTGAGGTTTAAGCGCATTTTCGTGTTATGGAGTTGCCCGTTTGTGGTGATAGGAAGTTGCAGGAGGTGAAACAAGGGCTGTAGCGTTAGGGAAGAGCTTTGTATAGTAAAAGCGCACTGCTGCTGCGTGATACAATCACCTGAAATTTGTAGTGTGCCCGTTGGCTTATGGCGAACGACCATATTTTGAATGGATAAAAAGTAGTCAGATTGCCCCCCAACAACTTTGCCACGGATTTCAACGGTGTTTTTTGGGCTTTCTTGTAAGGTCAGGTGACCAAAAGATTGCCATGTGCCATCTTGATTGATATGGCTGGTCATGCTACCGCTTAAGGTTTTGAGAGTGGTATGATGCTGCCAATTATCAATAGGAATCTGGTTTAGTCGAATGCGCCCAAAGCCACGGCTAACTTTTCCATGTTTTAGCCGAATATAGCCATGCGCATCAATCTGCCCTTCGCCAATATGTGCTTGAAGCTCCATACGAGGGTTTTTGTTTATGCCAATATCGCGAATATCCAAATCTGTTTGCTCAAGCGTGAGGTGTTGCGACTCTAGGTGAACTTCACTTTGTGTTATATTGATGCGCTTGATCTTAAATGTTTTATGTTGTATCCAGCGAAGCCAAGGCTCTTGTTTATCTTGTATGATATTAATATCGGCAGACTGCAGATAAATAGCTTGTGGGACAGCTTTTCCCGTTAGTAAAGCGGCAAGGTTGAGGTCGATAAAAAGGTGTTTTGCATGCAGCTCAAAGAGCTGCGTTTGAATATGCACATGATCCAAACGTATAGAGCCTATATACATTGTACTTAACGCGATATGTTTTGATGCTAAAGCAATGTCGGATTGTTGCAATTGACTTTGAATTTGCTGGTAAATATGTTGCTTGTCCACATGCGTTGTTAGGACAAGCAACAAGATCGCAACAGCCACGCTAGCCAAGAACCAAGGGCGTAGCTGATGTGGATTCATGGGTTGTTTAGCCCAAGTATTTTTTCAGGCGCTGGTTGACCAATGCTGGGTTGGCTTTGCCTTTGGAAGCTTTCATGACTTGCCCCACAAAGAAGCCAAACAACCGCTCTTGCCCACCCTTGTAGGCTTCCACTTGTTCAGGATTGGCATCCAATACCTCTTGAATCATGGCATCAATCACACCTGTGTCTGAGACCTGTTTTAAGCCTTTTTCTTCAATGATGGTATCTGCATCTTTACCCGATTCCATCATGGCATCCAGCACATCTTTGGCGATTTTGCCAGAGATGGTGTTGTCAGCAATTTTGTCTAATAATGATGCCAAAGCTTTGGCAGAAACTGGTGATTCTGTAATGTCTTTGCCCTGCTCTTTGAGGCGACCAAGCAGCTCATTGGCAAGCCAGTTGGCGCATTGTTTAGGGTTCGCAGGATGTGCGGCGACCAAGGCTTCATACCATTGTGCTAGGCTTTGGGTTTGCGTGAGTACATCCGCATCATAAGCGGACAAGCCAAACTCGGTTTCAAAGCGTTTACGCATTTGATTCGGCAATTCTGGCATACCTGCTCTGATGGCATCCACTTCCTCTTGGGTAATACGCAAAGGTGGTAAGTCTGGCTCAGGGAAATAGCGGTAATCATGCGCTTCCTCTTTGCTGCGCATAGAACGAGATTCATTTTTTACCGAATCCCAAAGGCGAGATTCTTGCTTGACTTCACCACCATCTTCCAAGATTTCAATTTGACGCAAGGCTTCAAATTCGATGGCTTGTTTAATAAAACGGAAAGAGTTCATGTTTTTCATTTCGGTGCGTGTGCCAAAAGGCTCACCTTTGCGGCGTACCGAGATGTTGGCATCACAACGAAATTGCCCCTTCTCCATATCTGCATCGGAGACACCAAGGAATTTGATGATTTGATGCAGTTGTTTTAAGTATGCTACGGCTTCATCCGCTGAACGCATATCAGGCTCAGACACAATTTCCATCAATGGAATCCCTGAACGATTGAGGTCGATATGGGATACCGCATCAAGCCCTTCGTGCATGGATTTACCTGCATCTTCTTCCATGTGAATGCGGGTGATACCAATGCGTTTTTCACCATTGGGGGTTGGAATATCAATGTATCCACCTTCCACGATAGGCACGGCAAACTGCGAGATTTGATAACCTTTTGGAAGGTCAGGGTAGAAATAGTTTTTCCTGTCAAACTTGGATTCAAGGTTGATATTCGCATTGATGGCAAGCCCCGTCAAAATGGTTTTGCGCGCGGCTTCATCATTGAGCACAGGTAGCTGCCCTGGCATACCTAGGCACACAGGGCAGGTTTGTGCGTTGGGCTCTGCACCAAATTCAGTAGAGCAGCCACAAAATGCTTTGGTTTTGGTGTTGATTTGGCAGTGAACCTCTAATCCGATAACCACTTCCCAGCTCATGATTCACCTCCTTTCCCAGCAAATGCGCTAGCTGTTTTGGTATGCCAATCTGTTGCGCGTTCATAGGCTGATGCGGCGGCCAGGATTTTATCCTCTTGCCAAGCGGGTGCTATCCACTGCAAACCCACGGGCAAATCTTGGGCAAAGCCACAAGGTTGCGATAGTCCAGGAAGCCCAGCCAAATTCACCGCAATGGTGAAAATATCCGATAAATACATGGTCAGTGGGTCATCTGTTTTCTCGCCAGACTTAAACGCAGGTACAGGGCTGGTTGGTGTGGCAATAATATCCACTTGCTCAAATGCTGCTTTGAAATCTTGGCTAATCAGTGTGCGTACTTGTTGTGCTTTCAAATAATAAGCATCGTAATAACCTGAGGATAGGGCGAATGTGCCTGTTAAAATACGACGCTTTACTTCTGAGCCAAAGCCTTCATCGCGAGACCTTGCATACATATCTTCCAAATCTTCAGGGTTGTCGCAGCGATGACCAAAACGAACCGCGTCATAACGCGATAGGTTGGTGGATGCTTCGGATGGCGCAATCACATAATAAGCAGCCACGGCGTATTCGGTGTGCGGCAATGAAATGTCCACAATTTCAGCACCAAGTTCTTGGCATTTTTGCAAAGCAGCTTCGACTTGGGCGCGCACTTCTTCATTCATGCCATCAATAAAATATTCTTTGGGCTTGCCGATTCTCAAACCTTTCATGTCTTTAGCTTCACATGCTTTTAGCCAATCAAAGCTTGGCGCATCCGCAACCGATGTGGCATCGCCCGCATCGTGCCCAGCCATGATGGATGTGAGCAGTGCCGCGTCTTTCACCGTGCGGGTCATAGGTCCTGCTTGGTCGAGCGAGGAAGCAAAGGCGATAATACCACGGCGAGATACGCGACCATAAGTTGGCTTTAAGCCTACAATGCCTGTGAGTGAAGCAGGTTGGCGAATCGAGCCACCTGTATCTGTGCCCAGTGCGGCAGGGGTTAAGGCAGCAGCTACAGCAGCAGCAGAACCGCCTGATGAACCACCCGGGATACAATCGGTGTTCCAAGGGTTTTTACAGCCACCAAAAGCAGAAGTTTCATTGGATGAACCCATGGCAAACTCATCCATATTGGTTTTGCCGACCAGCACCGCACCAGCTTCTCTTAAGCGGGTAATCACATGCGCGTCATAAGGGGCTTCAAAACCTTTCAAGATATTGGAGCAGCATTGGGTTGGTCCATGCTGGGTGCAGAAAATATCTTTAACAGCAATGGGTAAACCTTCCAAAGGACGCGCGTCATGTTTGGCGCGGTAAGCATCGGAAGCTTCAGCTTGGGCTAATACATGCTCAGGGTCGATATGCACAAAAGCATTCAAATCATCATTGTATTGGGCAATGCGGTCTAGGTAAGTTTGCGCAACTTGAACGGCGGTAGTTTCGCCAGCGCTTAGCTTGGCTTGGATGTCGGTTAATGTGCTAAAAGGCATGTTATTTCCTCGAATATGTGGAATGTTGTATGTGGGGTTGGCAGGGTGGTTTTACGCAATCACTATTTTATTCAATCACTTTGGGCACAACATACAAACCTGATTCAGTGTGTGGGGCAGGTTGTTGCAAAGCATCGCGGCGGTCAGTGTTGGTGACGACATCTGCCCGTTGTGGCATGGCAACATCATGGGGATGCGCAGTGGGTGCCACACCATTAGTGTTCACTTCGCTCAGTTTATCAATGTATCCCACAATGTTTGATAACTGTGGTGCAAGCGCTTTGGCTTCATCATCTGTGAGGCGAATACGAGAAAGGTTCGCAATTTTTTTTACATCAATATCCATAAAGACCACCTGATTTCAAAGTCAGGCGCAGACTAATCAACATTGGTTTGTTTCTCTAGTCTTTTAGCTGAGACTGATACTTTTCCCAAACCTGATCGGGTTCTAGACCTATGCTTGCGGCATATTGTTTGAGATAGCTTTTGAGATAAAACTTACCAGGCAAAAGCGCAATATCTTCATGCTCGATTGCTTTTAAGTATGCCTTAGGGATATTGGTGGTGTTGGCGATATATTCTAGGCTGATGTGTTGTGCTTTTCGGATATTCCGCAAGCTTTGACCATTGACCTTGTCTGGTATAGCTACAGATTGCATGGTGTGTCGAGTTTCGACTTCTTGTGTTGATGGTTGCCTGCTTTGAAGGCTTGTGGTTTTATCCTTGTTGATTTGTTTTTGTGATTTGGGCTTGTTGATGCTTTTATCATACTCAAGCCGAGCAGCGCTATTGGATAAAACAGCATAAGCTTCTTCGATTTGCTGGTTGATGGTTTCTAGTTCATGTTTATCATACAAGGAAAAGGTCGCCAAGGCATTGGGTTGATAGATACTTTTGATTTCTCGATAGGCTTTAACAATATCCAATGCAGATGCTTCAGGGGAGATGTTGAGAATATCGTAATATGTTTGTTGTTGGCTCATGATGAATGCTGTTTTGTGATGATTTTTTCAGTTATACGCAATAAGCAAGTGGCATTGCGGGACTGGGGGTAGAGCTGAAAGTAGGATTCTCGTTGCTTGAGCGCGCGTACAACATGTGCATCGTGATGAAGATAGCCAAGGTAGTTCAGAGCTAAGGTAAAGTACCGTTGAAAAACCACTTGCATGGATTCCCCCAGCTTAATGTCGGCGGGGTCGATCACCTGATTAACCATAAGGTTGAGGTTCAATGTTGCCAAGCTGGTTTGAATGATTTGTCCATGTTTGGGGTGTTTCTCTAGCATATCATTGAGGAGTGCCGCAAAAGATTGGACTTTGCCCATGGTCTTTTTTTGTTTGTTTAAGATACCATGTATCAATGTTTGGCTTTGATGGGGTAGAGACTTAAGCTTGCGTGCAAGCAGGCTTTTTACAAATCGGTAAGTATTCTCGATAGAAGTTGGCTCAGGGACAACGGCAAGTATGCCTTGATCAGCAAAGAGGAAAAAGTCTAAGGTATTAAAGCCTGTGCCAGCGCCTAAGTCGAGAATGATATAATCCGCATCCAAATGTTTGATGTTGCGCATAATCTTTAGCTTTTGAAAATGTTTGAGGTTTGCCATGTCAAAGTCATCATCAGAGCCGCTGATAAGACCAATAAAGGGGTTGTGCCCTCGTTCTACTAAATTATTGATATTCATATCCCTGTGGTTAAGCAGTTGGGATAGTGTGTGTTGTGTTTGATTGATGCCTAGGCAGGTATGTGCATTGGCACTGCCTAAATCCAGATCAATCAGTATAGTCCGTTGTTCATGGGCTGCAAAAGCCATGGCCAAATTTGCGGCAATAAAGCTCTTGCCAACGCCGCCCTTGCCGCTGGCTACTGCCCAAATTTGAGCGGGTGTATGACATACTGGTATATTCATAGCCTGATAAGGGTGATGATTATCATGAAACAAGCTTTTTTGGCAAGGGTTTATCAATATCAATATAGGTTAACGCTTGATCTCCTGAAGCAACTCACCACTTTTAAGTTTGGCGAGGTAGTCTTTGAGGGCAGAGCCAACTTTATCTTGCAAAACATATAAGCCAATCAAGTTGGGTAGCGCCATGGCAAGCAAGAGTAGATCGCTGAAGTCTAGGATGTTGCTCGCACTGCCTAGGGTGGCAAGGATGATAAAGGCGAGGAACATGATTTTGTAAATCATGGAAAACTTTTCACCAAACATGTATGTCCAACATCGTTCACCATAATATGACCATGAAATCATGGTACTAAAAGCAAATAGAACTACAGATAATGACAATACACTGGAAAACCACGGAACAACTGAGCCAAATGCGGCGGATGTAAGTGCTGCGCCTTGCCGTGCTTCAATTAAGGCGGCATGCTCTGGCGATTGGTAGATACCCGTCACCACAATAACTAAAGCTGTCATGGTACAAATGATGATGGTATCAACAAAAGGCTCATATAAAGCAACCATACCTTGACGAACAGGGTATTTCACAGTTGCAGCAGAGTGGGCAATCACGGCAGAACCAATGCCGGCCTCACTGGAAAATGCGGCCCGCTTGAAGCCTTGCACAATCACACCAATCAATGCACCAAAACCTGCATCCAGTGAAAATGCGCCATGCCAGATGGTGGCAAACGCTTCAGGTAGGGTTTCAATATTGGATAAAATAATCCATAGGCAAGTTGTCACATAAATAAAGACCATGGTAGGCACAATAGCTTCTGCTGCATGGGCAATGCGCTTGATGCCACCAATAATGACAAAGCCGACTAAGGTTGCCATGATTACCCCAAACACCCATGGGTAATCATTAAAAAATGATATTTCATGTTGAACCGCGCCCATGGCCTGAGAGACTTGAAAAGCATTGCCGCCACCCAAAGACGCAGCAATACAAAACACGGTAAACATGATAGCTAAAGTTTTACCAAGACCGCCAGCCCCTTTTTCGTTGAGTCCTTCAGAAAGGTAATACATTGCACCACCCATGATACGGCCATCAGGTCGGGTGTGACGGTAGAGCTGCCCCAGTGTGACTTCAGCAAACTTGGCACTCATGCCAAAAAAACCAGCAATCATCATCCAGATAATTGCACCTGGTCCACCAATCATAATGGCAATGGCAACGCCTGCGATATTACCCAAACCCACCGTGGCAGACAGAGCAGTTGTCAGAGCTTGAAAGGGGGTAACCTCACCTTTGGCATCAGGTGCTTGGTATTTGCCGCGAAGTATATCAAAAGCATGGCCAATCATGCGTAAGTTGATGAATCCAAAACGAAAGGTCATGTAAATTGCGCCAAAGCTTAACCATGCTACAATAAAAGGAAACTCAGCTTTGCCTGGAAACACATCATAAAACAGAATCGCAGCAAGATAGCCATTGATGATGCCAAAGAAGTTGTCTACGGTGCTTCCATCATCTGCACTTAATGGTGTAGCGACAAGCAATATGGTGAGTGTTAACAGGTTGAGTAAACAGGGCTTAAAGAGCAGTGATTGTTGCATAAATATATGCCTCCCCACAGTGATAAGATAAATGATGCTGTCGCTAGTCTGCCTATACTCCTGTTTGCTGCAAGACTTCATTCATGGAGGATAAGCATTGCATATCAAAGGTGATAACTTACGATGCGACCATGACCACCTTGTTTCGCTGGATTCTTTTTTCTACATTAGTGCGGGTTGCCGCCATCACATTGGCAGTGGTGATTTTGTTTATGGTCGGGGAATCTATAGATAAATCACGCTATCTTGGGCAGGGGTTGGATGTTGGGTTGCTAACGGAATACCTTATCTTAAAGGTTCCATTTATGATTTCAGAGTTTATGCCTGTGATCGTATTGATTGCTGTTGCAATTTATATTTTAGAGATGTCGCATCACCATGAGTTGGTAGCACTGCGAGCAGCAGGTATTTCATTTGTCCGATTGCTTATGCCCTTATTATCGACTGGAGCTTTGGCTGGGTTGTTTATGTTTGCTGTTGGTGAGTGGGTTGAGCCAGTGGTCAATAAGCGGCTTAACTACATTGAACAAGTCCACATTCAGAAAAAGCATAATCTTAAGCAGGGTGTACAGTGGATGAGTGATGGCAACGACTTACTAAGGCTAATGCCTTTGACACCTCCGTACTTTTCGGTATTGCTAATCCAAAGGGATGGGCAAGGCAGGTGGCAACAAAGCTTGAATGCAAGTAAAGGTATGTATCGCCAAGGGCAGTGGCACTTGGAAGATGTTTATGTTTCGCAGCGCAACCTAGATACAGGTTTTTCAACCCAATATCGCGAGCATATGGTTATTCCTTTTTCTTTAGGACCAGAAACAATCGCAGCACCTAGCCCTAGGGATATGCGTTGGCTGGAATTATACCAATATGAGCGCGTGCTAGCACATGCAGGTTTAAGTTCGTCTGAGTATTTGTATCAACTACAACGCAAGCTTGCTGCGCCATTAAGCTGCCTCATTATGGTTATTCTTGCATACAGTTTATGTAGTAGCATGGGGGAGCGAACTGGTGCAAACACCAAGGGAATCATCGCAGTGATTGTGATAGGTTTGACTTTTTATGTCGTAAGCTCGGCTATTCGCGTTTATGTTATCGGTGAGGCTATTCCTGTAGTATTTGGGGCATGGCTGCCCAATATACTTTTTTTGGGTGTGGCTGTTTATTTGCTTCTTGCTAAAGAAGGCTACTGATTATCAACGTATAAAGAGCTGCTTTAATAGTCTTGAATTTCAGTTTCCGCGGCTAACGGTGCGATCTGGTGTGTGGTTAGTGTTTCTGGCTCAGATATGTTTGAGTGGTTGATGCTGACAGCTTTACCAACTTCATTGTAGATTATTGTTTCACCATATTGTGGTGTTAAAGTCACTTCCCCTTCAAGAAGCAAGAAAAAAGTTTTGTTTTTATCAATGCGCCCCCAAAAGTCGGTACCTCGCACACCAATGACAGCAGTGCGTGTGCTGATGGTAGTGTTGCGTTTGCTGTATCCCGTGGTTAGGAGGTCGGCAGTATAGCGAAATACCCCCTGAAAAAGATGTAAGGTAGATGTAAAAACACCTGCTTCATCCTTGCCCCAGTTTCGCACCAGGAAGCGAGAACGGTTCCCCAGTTTGACACGGCTATTATCTGGGAAATCAATATAAACCCTACCACGACGACCTGTACGAATTTCATCACCCGTTTGCAATTTCATACCACGATACACGCGTTCAAAACGTTTTTTTCGGAAGACTTTGACGCTACCCAACACTTGGGAAACCGTTGGTGTTTGAACAATGCCGTTGATGTCATCAGCATAAGTTTGTGCTGTGAGCAAGCTTAGTAGCATGAAACTTAAACCCAGTGTCATAAGGTATTTCATTGGTGTCTCCCTGATAGAACCTGTTTCATTGTAAGCAAGCGTAGAGTATACTGGAATCAGCGTCAATCGTGTGGATAAATTAAGGCTTCACGAATGAAAAGCGTTCACCTACGCTATGGCTGATAAAAGTTATGTGAGAGGTATGATGAAAGCGGTTGTGATTCAGCAAGCAGGAGCAAAAGAAGTTTTGGTATATCAAGATATTGCCAAACCTGAGAAATGCGGCTCTGATGAAGTGTTGGTCAAAGTGATGGCAGCGGGTGTTAATCCTGTGGATACCAAGCTGCGTAGGAATGGTATGATGTTTGATGATGCCTACCCTGCTATTTTGGGTTGTGATGGCTCGGGTTTTGTCGAACAAGTAGGTTCAGAAGTGACGCATTTACAAGTGGGTGATGCGGTGTATTACTGTTATGGTGGTTTGGGGCAGAAGTCAGATGCTGGGCATCCCGTAGGGAATTACGCGGAATATGCTATCGTCAAAGCGGCATTTGTTGCGCGCAAGCCTGATAGCCTTGACTTTGAAGCGGCAAGTGCAGCACCCTTGGTTTTGATTACAGCGTGGGAAGCTTTGTTTGATAGAGCTAGGCTTCAATCTGGGCAGAAGGTATTTATCCATGCAGGTGCGGGTGGCGTGGGTCATGTAGCGATTCAACTGGCAAAGCTTGCGGGTGCAGAAGTAGCGACGACAGTGAGCAATCCGGAAAAAGAAGACTTTGTCAAAAGTTTGGGTGCAGATTTGGTGATCAATTATCAAACACAAGATGTTGCCAAAGCGTTGCTGGCATGGACAGGAGGGCAGGGCGTAGATATTGCTCTAGATACAGTAGGTGGTGCAGCGCTCAAGCAACTTGTGCCAGCGATGCATTTGTATGGTGATTTGGTTAGCCTGTTGCAGTTGCCAGAAGGTTTGGACTGGAAAGCTTTGCGCGTAAAAAATGTGCGTGTTTGTCAATGTTTGATGCTCACGCCGATGTTGCAGTCATCCCAAGCACTGGGTGAACATCACGCGGCGATTTTAGAGCAGTGTGCCCAATTCTTTGATGAACGAAAATTAAGTGTTTATGTGGATGAGGCATTGCCACTTCAGGATGTAAGGCAGGCACATGACAAGATTGAGGCAGGACACCAAACGGGAAAGTTGGTTGTACAAATGCACTTGGAACATGAGGTGACCTAGCCATGCGCTGCCGAATATATGTGAATACGGACATGCAAGCCGGTGCGCGCATTGACATTGACGCGGAACAAGCCAAATACTTGCGTCAAGTCATGCGCTTGCAAGCTGGAGATTGGATTACAGTATTTAATGGTGATGGTGGGGAGTTTGAAGCAGAGCTCACCTTTCTTGCCAAAGCGGGTGGGCAATGCGTGTTACATGCGTTTGTAGATGTAAGCCGAGAATTACCATGCCGTGTTCATATTATTCAGGCTGCCAATCGTAGCGAAAAAATTGAAGTAGTTTTACAAAAGGCAACGGAAATGGGAGCGGCAAGTTTTCAAGTTGTTTGCAGTGAACGAGCGACATTTCGCTTGCCGCGTTGCAAACAAGATAAGCGGCTGCAACGCTGGCAAAAAATTATAACTGAAGCCGCGGAGCAATCGGAGAGAACTGCTGTGCCGCAAGTTGTTTGGCATGATCGTCCAAGTCAGGTGAGAAAGTTTGGTCAAGCTTTTGTTTTGCATCCTAAGGGTGCCAAACGATGGCAAGATACGCGGGATATTTTTTCACAAACTGAGAACATTACTTTAGCTATTGGTCCTGAAGGAGGGTGGACTGATCAGGAGTTATCCCTTTTCCAAGAACAAGGATTTGAGTCACTTGTGTTTGGTGCTAGAGTTATGCGTACAGAAACAGCCGCACCTGCGCTCTTGGCAGCAATTCAGGCTGTGCTATAAAGTTGAAATAAAGTTGAAAGGAGTTGGTCATGATACATAAAACATTAAAGGTGGCATTCATCGCATGCTTGATATTGGGATTGTCAGGCTGCGCAACCAGCACCAAGGTGAGCCGGGTTGATACAGATTCTGTTCAGGATTTGAGTGGCAATTGGAATGATACGGATTCTCGTCTTGTTTCAGCGCGAATGGTGACTGATATGCTGTCACGAAAATGGCTAACACAATATCAGGTGAAACATGGTAAGAATCCTGTGGTCATTGTCGGGCAAGTCAGAAACTTAAGCCATGAGCATATTAATGTGCGGGCTTTTATTGCAGACATTGAACGCGAGTTGATCAACTCTGGCGAGGTTGAGTTTGTGGCGTCCAGCAGTGAGCGTGGCGAAGTACGAGCGGAGCGGGAAGATCAAGCGCAACATGCCAGCATGGATACCCGTAATGTCGCTGGTGAAGAAACAGGTGCAGACTTTATGCTTAAAGGTCAAATCAACACCATCTTTGATGCCGCAGCGGATATGCAAGTGAAGTACTATCAAGTTGATTTAACGCTGATTAGCTTAAAAGATAACCGTAAAGTTTGGGTAGGTCAGAAGAAAATCAAGAAAATTTTGGAAAAATCGCGTTTTCGGTAAATTTTAGGAACAACATTAATATATGCTTGCACTGCGCTACTGTTATATTGGATTGCTTTTGGCCGTATTGTCGGGCTGTGTGAGCTACAGCCAAAGCTTCCAAAAAATTGAAACACTTATGGCACAACAAAAGCCAGAAGTTGCCTTGCAGGAGCTTGAAAAGCTGCCCACGACAGGGGCGAATGAGCTGCTGTATCTGCTCAATAAAGCCATGTTGTTGCGTATGGCGGGAAAATATGTTGAAAGTAATATTGCGTTTGAGCAGGCCAAGGTATTGGTGGATAAGCTTGAAGCCATCAGTGTGGCTGAGCAAGTGGGCGCATTAACGATCAATGATAACTTAATGGCTTATGAGGGTGAAGATTATGAACAAATTGCCATTCACCTTTACGCTGCCCTGAACTATATTGAACTGGGTTTATGGGATAATGCTCGTGTTGAGGCTTTGCAGGTGGATGAGCGTATTAAGCGTATTAAGGAAAAGCGTGATGGCAAGGCAGTGCAAGATGCGTTTGCAGCTTATTTGTCAGGATTGATTTTTGAGTATGGTGGCGAATTGAGCGATGCCATGATTGCATATCGTCGAGCTTATCAGCTATATCAGCGTAACAAGCAGACAGTACCACTTTATCTGAAAAAAGATTTATTGCGGTTGAGCCAGTATTTGGGTTTGGATCAGGAATATGATGCGTTTGCCAAGAAGTTTGCTATGACGGCAACGCCAACCGTACAACAGATGAAGCAACAAGGTGAAGTGGTGGTTCTTGTGCATCAAAGCCTTGCTCCCATCAAACGAACGGAAGATATACTGGTGCAGCGTGAGGGTGTGCCGTTACGCATTTCATTTCCAGTTTATCAGTCTCGCCCTGATTATATTCGTCAAGCGCGTTTGCTGGTGGGCGATAAAGTAGCAATAACGGTTATTGTGGACGACTTTGACAAGCTGGCACGACTTTCCCTGGAAACACATCGTGCAGCCATGATGGCAAGGTTGGTTGCCCGAGCGGTGATTAAACGATCGGCTGCTAATGCGGTGAAAGAACAAGGTGGGGAGTTGGCTGGTTTTCTGGTGGACGCTGCTGGTATGATGTCGGAGGTCGCAGACACACGAAGCTGGTTAACCTTGCCCAAGAATATCCATTTTGCGAGGCTTGCTTTACCTGAAGGCGAATATGCTGCGCGTTTGGAATTGATTGGTATGGCAGGTCATGTCGTGCAAACGATCGATTTGGGTAGGGTTGATATCCAAAAAGGAAAGCAATTGTGGCTTGAGCATGTGTATGTTGCACCGAATACGGCAACACCGTGACCCTTTCACTTCAAACAGACTTAAAAATTGGTGTAGCACTGGGTAGCGGTTCAGCTCGGGGCTGGGCGCATATTGGTGTTTTGCGGGCATTAGAATCAATAGGCATTAAGCCTGATGTGATTTCAGGTTGTTCAATTGGCGCGTTGGTGGGTGGCGCGTATGCCAGTGGTCATTTTAATAACTTGGAACACTGGGTAAATCACCTGTCATGGAAGGATATTGTTGGTTTTTTGGATATGTCGGTGGTGGGTGGTGGCGTGATTCGCGGTGAAAAGCTTATCGGCTTTGCGCGAGAGCATATGCAAGAACAACATATTCAGGACTTATCCCTTCCTTTTGCTGCTGTTGCCACTGATTTGGAAAGCGGGCGAGAAGTATGGCTGAAAGAAGGATCACTTTTAGAGGCAGTGCGCGCGTCTATCAGCTTGCCAGGGTTATTTACTCCTGTACTGCATCAGGGAAGGTGGTTGGTTGATGGAGGCTTGGTTGATCCAGTACCTGTTTCGTTATGTCGGGCATTGGGTGCTGATGTAGTGATTGCGGTAAACTTAAACACAGATTTGCTGGTCAAACGAGATAAAAGTGTATCACAAGGAGCATCATCAGATACATCAAACAGTTTATGGTCGCGCGTTCCTGAGTCTTGGAAGAAGCATTTAAGCACACGAAAAAACAACCTGCTACAACAGTTACTGGGCGAAAATATGGGTGCGCCAAGCATGTTTGAAGTGATGTATGGCTCGCTTAACATTATGCAAGATCGCATTACAAGAAGCCGTTTGGCAGGTGATCCTGCGGATATAATTTTGGAGCCTCATCTTGGTCATATTGGCTTAATGGAGTATGACAAGGCTGAGGATGCAATAGCCGAGGGGCGGATGAGCGTGCGGCGTGTGCAAGCGCAGATTTTAGATTTAATGTTGTAAAACAGGTTGCCAAGAGAACATGGCAAAGCTTACAACCAGTAGTATACCAATCAGATTAAACATCAAACCCAAAGATGCCATTGTTTTAATCTTGACCACGCCACTTGCCATGGCAATGGCATTGGGTGGCGTAGCAATGGGTAGCATAAAGGCATAGCTGGCACAAATGGTTGCTACCATCATAGTTAAGGTTGGGTCGATATGAAGTTGTTGGCTCATGGCATAGAGTATGGGTAACATGATAGAAATCAGAGCTGTATTGGATGTGATTTCTGTGGTGAAAGTAACAAGTGCGGCAATGATAAGCAGAAGAAGAATCAATGGCACAGCACCGAGGGCAGTTAATGATGTTGCGATATCTGCGGTAAGTCCTGTGTTGCTGAAAGCCTTGGCAATGGCAAAACCCGCACCAAACAAAAACATAATTTGAAAAGGTATTTTTCCTTTATCCTGCATCCAGTCCAACTGTTGAAATGGGGGCATAAACAGTATAAGACCAGCAGTCAAAAGTATGCCAGGCTCACTTAAACCTAGACCATCCCAGTAGGGAGGGATGGGGGCATTTGCCAGTAGCAATACGATAAGGCTCAATAAAAGCCAGAGGACTTTCTTTTGCTGTGGCTGCAAAGGTGGAATATGAGATACTTGTTGGATAGACACACCTTTTAGACCTGCGCTGAGTATAAAACCAACAGCCAAAAACATCACCAATGATAATGGCGCAACCATCCATATCCATTGAAAGAAAGGTATAGCAGGTAAGCCTTCGTTTTGCATCATGCCCATCAGGATTAAATTGGGTGGTGTGCCGATGGGGGTCATAATGCCGCCAACGCTTGCGCCATAAGCAATGGCAAGGGCAAAGCGAAGCTTAATCTTGGGGCTATCGGATAGATATAAGGCTATTGAAATCAGGAGTAAGGTGGTTGTGGTGTTGGATAATACAGAGCTGAGTAATCCTGATGTGGCAATCAAGGATAAAACGATGCCACGCCCACTATTAGGGAAGATGTGAAGCATTTTATGGGCAATCCAAAGGTGCAAGCTGCTTTTCTCAACAGCAATCGCTATAAGAAAACCACCAAGGAATAAGAATATAATAGGGTGTGCATAATTGGCTGTGGTGGCTTTGGTGTCTAATATGTCAAAAGCAGGGAATAGAATGATGGGCAATAAAGAAACGATGGCAAGAGGAAGGCCTTCATTGGTCCATAAGGTGACAAGCAGTGCGATGATACCCAGCAAGGAAGCCTGTTGCAGAGAGAAGGCGATGATAAGGAAAACACCAGCAAAGCTATGAGAAGAGCGATATGGATACGCTTATTTGCCGTTAGCGTCGATATGTTTTTTTTACTCCATATCCTCGAAGAACCAGCGCATATCACCCATATCATTGGCGATGGGGGCATGGGGTAGGTTTTTCATGATTTCTTTACCATACCGTTTGGTGTGCATTCTAGAATCTAGAATGGCAATGGCTCCTCGATCGGATGTTGAACGAATTAGCCTTCCTACCCCTTGCCGTAGTATCGCAATAGCCTCGGCCAGTTGGATATCCATAAACCCATTGCCCCCATTGGCTTCACAGCGTTTAATCCGCGCTTTAAGCAAAACATCCGTAGGTGGAGCGAAGGGAATTTTATCAATAATAACCAAAGATAGCGTTTCTCCTGGTACATCCACACCTTCCCAGAAGCTGCGTGTTCCGCATAAAATCGAATGTTTATCTTTGCGAAAGGACGCTAAAATAGCATCACGGCTACCACTTTCTCCCTGAATCAATACTTGCCAAGGTAGGGATTGTTGCAGGCGTGGGGCAAAGCTTTTTAGAGCATGATATGAAGTAAACAGTACAAACGCACGCCCTCTTGATGTGTGCAACAAGGCTTCAATTTCACTTTGCATGATTTGTGGATAGTGATGCGCTTTGGGGTCGGGGATATGTTTGGGTAAATAAAGCATAGCCTGTTTGCTGTAGTCAAAAGGAGAAGGGTGGAAGCTTTCTTGGGCCATGTCTTGCGTTAGTCCTAGGCGGTTGCGTATGTAGTCAAATGTGTTGGATACCCGTAGTGTTGCAGATAATAAGATAAACGATGCTTCTTGCTCCCACAAATGATGTGTCAGAACAGGTCCTGTTTCAATGGGGGCTGAGATATATTGCTTTTTATCATCTTGACCCTCTTCCCATACCACATAACCGTCTTGTGGGCTTAAAATGAGTTGCATGTCCTCAAGAATTGAGGTGGCTCGTGCCACCATGTTTGGCATATCTTCATGCCTTTCCTCTCTGGATATAGCAATGTCTAGCAAGGCTTGCCAGTCGTGCTGGATGATTTGAAGCTCTTTGTCTGCCCACTTGGTAACCACTTCTGCGCCTAGCTTGCGAATTTTTTCTTTCAAATCGGGCTCATCACCCAATATATCCAGTAGAGCCTGCATATCATTGATCCAATAAATAAGCTTGTTTCGGGATAGCTGAATGCCAAATTGGCGACTGGCAAGGTCGGGCAGGCTATGTGCTTCATCCAAGATGTAAGTATCGAATATGGGTAACACCTCACCAAAATCGCCTGATTTTAAGGCGGCATCAGCAAGCAACAAGCTATGGTTGGCAACTACAATGTCTGCGTTTTGTGCTTGCTGGCGAGCTTTCATGAGTGGGCATTGTTTGTAGTGTTCACACTTGCTGCCTGCGCATTGATCTGCTGTTGCAGTGACCAACGGGCCAATGCCTTTTTCAAACACATCAAAGTCCAGTGCGGATAAATCACCATCTGTTGTGTTCTCTGCCCACTTGGCAACCTTGAGAAGGTTTTTTCTGTGCCATATTTCTTGTTGACTGCCCGTGATGTGCATGTTGAGGCGTTGTGGGCAATAATAATTGTTTCGCCCTTTAAGCAAGGCAATGTTTCGCCGTACGCCCAAGGCCTGTTGTACAGCAGGCAAGTCGCGAAACATGAGTTGGTCTTGCAAGGCTTTGGTATGCGTTGAAATCAAGACTTTATTGGATGAGCGCAAAGCGGGTATTAAATATGCCAGGGTTTTACCCGTACCTGTTTCAGCTTCAGCAAGCAGTATGGTTTGCTGCGTGAGTGTTTGCGCGATTTTCGTGGCAAGCTTGACCTGCTCTTGACGATGGACATAGCCATCAAGCCCCAAGGCCAAAGCAGACTTGGGCGAAAAGTCTGCCTGGATCTGCTCAGTCAATATGGTTGGAATGGTAAGCTAG
>JALSGX010000088.1 GCA_026982535.1 Ghiorsea sp.
GCAGAAATATGCCGGATTTGGAGACGGGATCGAGAAAGGTGGCGTTTTTGTCCCGCCAGATGTCGGCGGGCAGCAGATCGAGGATGTCATTGACCAGTTTGGGCGGGGTAAACACCTCGTCGCTGCTCAGGTTGGCGATGCAGGTCAATACATCTGGGTTGTAATTTTGTTCCAGCAGATTATTCACTATCGGCAACCCTTAGATAATGTACAGGCGGATAGTCTTTGACTGGTCTTGGCACAAATACCTCTTCACCCAGATCGGAAAATAACGGCAGCTCACTCAAAGAGGCATGAGAAACCAGCTCTTCAAACACAAAGTCCCGCCTTTTAATCAGCGTGCTGTTGACTGGCGACCATTCAGAAAACACAATAGGAATGTGGTTTTCACCAGGCGTTTTCATGGTCAGCGCATCACCCCATAAAATGTTTCGCCGCAACACATAACCAATCGCTTGCAAAAAATCGTGTCTTTCTTTGCCTAGGTACAAACGGCTGTAAACCTGCTGTACGCTTGTAAAAAGACGGTTACGGCAGGTTTCGATATTGTCCTGCAAAATGTCAATGCCATAGAGGCTGGATACCGCCAGAAAGGCATAACGCTCAAAATCCCGCTGATTGCGCTTGTAGCGTTGTTTAACCACTTTCAGCTTTCGTGCCAGTATCTCGATCAAAAAGTTGCCGGTGCCACAGGCTGGTTCTAAAAAACGGGATTCGATGCGCAGGGTTTCCTGCCGCACCAGATCCAGCATAGCGTTGACTTCCCGTTCATGCGTGTAAACCTCGCCATGATCAGCCACCCGTTCTTTCGATACGACATGCTTTAGCATCTACTCCCCGCTTGCTTCCAAATCGGCCTTATGTTGCAAAGAAACCTGTGTTTCACGCATATTTTGCGTATCCATAAGCTCAATTTGAAGGTTAAACTCATCATTGTCAAACCCAACTAACAAAGCCTTGGCTGCTTGATGAGTTTGGCGATGGGCGCAAAGGTTTTGCGGTGAATGGGGCAAATACCATATTGTTTGAGTGCGTCCATGTGTGCTTTGGTGCCGTAACCTTTATGTTTGGCAAATTGATACTGTGGATACTGAAAGTCATAAGCTCGCATCAGTCTATCTCGCACCACTTTGGCAAGAATGGATGCAGCTGCAATCTGTTGCACGCTATCATCACCACCAATCACGGCTGTGGTTGGCACGGGCATACCTTGGGGTTCGCGGTTGCCATCCACTACCACTGATGTGGGCTTTACATCTAATTTTAACACCGCTTTGGTCATGGCAGCCATGGTGGCGTGTAAGATGTTGAGTTGCTCAATGTCTTCCAAACTTGCAGCCGCTACGGCAAAACTCACCGCATGTTTGCGGATATGATGATAAACCTTGATGCGTTTTTTTTCGGATACTTTTTTGGAATCTCGATATTGCCCCATCATAGGGTCATCGGGTGACAGAATGACTGCCGCAGTGACCACGGGGCCAGCCAGTGGGCCTCTGCCAACCTCATCAACACCTGCAATCATAGTACCTCCTTTTGTCGCTCACCTTATTCTCCAAGCTAGTCGTTATGGTTCTCCACCATAGCACTGCTATTGGTGTTCATCCCATGCCTATCTCTTGAAGAATCACCCTCACTTTTTATTTTGTGGTAGTAAGTTGGGGTACTTCATTAAAACAAACACCATCAATGATGCGCCCACTGTATCGGCAAGCCAATCCCACACATCCGCATCCCGCCCATCAATAAAGGATTGATGAAACTCATCCGAAACGCCGTATAAGCTGCAAAAAGCAATGGAAATCATGGCTACCAGCCACTTTGGCTGATTCAAATCTGTAAACACACGCCATGCCAAAAAGCCCATCACAGCATAAGCGGTGGCATGAATAAGCTTGTCTTGATGTGAGAACAACATCGGAGCAGGCAGCGAAGGTTGATGCGAAAGAAAAAAAATCAATCCGCAGTAACCCAACAACAATGCGATGTTTAACTTCATTCTTTCTCCCAATAAAAAAACCCAGCAGATGCCAAACATCCACTGGGCTAAAATGATAAACAATAAGCGTTAAAGCAAGCCAATCACCGCAGTGCGACAGAGCTCCAGGATAGGTTCTG
Source organism: Ghiorsea sp. (assembly GCA_026982535.1). GTDB lineage: Bacteria > Pseudomonadota > Zetaproteobacteria > Mariprofundales > Mariprofundaceae > Ghiorsea. Next base: position 2,119 of record JALSGX010000088.1, read on the forward strand.
GATAAATGCCCGCAGCAACAACAACAAGCGTTGACAGAACCACTGTAGCTTGAATGGGGATACCTTGGGCAAAGTTAAATGAAACCCGCTCTTCATCAAAATACATATACTTAACAATGCGAATATAATAAAAAGCACCAATAGCAGAAAACAAGACACCCAAGGTTGCCAAAACAATGTGCCCCTGTTCAATGGCTGCAATAAACACCACATACTTTGCCCAAAAGCCGCCTAAGAATGGAATACCGGCCATGGAAAACATGAGAAGCCCCATCGCCAAGGCGTAGCCAGGGCGAGACTTGGCAAGCCCAGCGAAATCATCCAACAACTCACCTTGAATATCATCGCGGCGCATCATGATAATAATACCAAACACACCCATGGTCATAAACAGGTAAATCGTCATATAAGTCAAAATACCTGAATAGCCCGCGCTTGTGCCAGCAATTAAGCCAAGCATCATAAAGCCAATATGACCAATCGTGGAATAAGCCAACATACGCTTGATATTGCGCTGCGCAATGGCCGCAATATTTCCTACTGCCATGGAAAGTACTGCAAAGAATATGAGCATACTTGTGTATTCTTCCTGCAAACTTGGTAACACATCAATCAGCACGCGTATCAACACAATCAAGCCTGCAACTTTAGGCGCAACCGACATAAACGCGGTGACAGGTGTTGGCGCTCCCTCGTAGGCATCGGGTGTCCACATGTGAAATGGCGCAACAGAAACCTTAAACGCCAGACCAGCAAGCACAAACAACATGCCTGTAAGTACAGC
>JALSGX010000089.1 GCA_026982535.1 Ghiorsea sp.
CGCGAAGTTCGGCGGCTTTGGCTGTGATTGCCAATGTAGCGGAGGGTTTTACTTTGGATAGGCGTTTGGATAGGGAAATGTTAAATGGAATCGTCATGTGCTAATCGTGGCAGGGTTTGGGCTTTTCTGCAATTCGTTTGTTATTTTGAACCACGAAGCACACGAAGAAAAACAATATTCCAACTGTTCTTTGGTAATCAACCCTATTAAGCTAATGAGAATAAAGATAAACCGTATATTATTGTGCTTAGCTGGTACTAATATGATTTTTTATTCTTTTCTTCGTGTGCTTCGTGCTCTTCGTAGTGAAATATCTTTTAGCGTTTATAGTGTGTCGGATCGATGTCGTAGTGTTTGAGCATTTTTCGTACGGTGTTTCGGTTTAAGCCCAACATCTCCGACACTTTAAGCTGATTACCTTCCGCCTTATCCAACACAAGTTTTAACAGCGGTGGCTCAACCTGCTCCAACACATGCCTATGCAAGCCTTGCACATCGGCATAACCCAACTGGTCGAGATAGCGCTTGATGCAGCGATGCACTGCACCTGAAAGCGTGTCATCTTCTTGGCTATGATTATCTTCATCATTGCCCAAAGCCAATGCCACATCCGCCATGGTGATGCTTGCGCCCGGTGTCAGCACGGCAAGCCTACGCATTACATTTTTAAGCTCGCGCACATTACCCTGCCAATCATAGCGTTGCAGCAAACCAATGGCATCATCCATCAAAATTGGCGCTGTAATATTCAATTCTTCGGCTGCCGATGCAAGCAACGCAGCGGCTAATTCGGGAATGTCGTCGCTACGCTCACGCAATGGTGGCACATGCACAGGAATCACATTTAAGCGGTAGTACAAATCTTCACGAAACTGACCTTTTTTAATTTTATCCTGCAAAAATTGATGTGTGGCAGCCAATAAACGAACATTCACCCGCTTGGTTTTGGTGCTGCCCACGCGCTGTACTTCGCCAGTTTCCAACACTCGCAACATCTTGGCTTGTAATGCCAAGGGCATATCACCAATTTCATCAAGAAATAGTGTGCCACCATCAGCTTCTTCAAAATGCCCAGCTCTGGCTTTATCTGCGCCTGTAAACGCGCCTTTTTCATGCCCAAACAGCTCAGCTTCCAGCAATTCAGAAGGAATAGCTGCGGTGTTAATGGCAATAAAAGCGCGATTTGCGCGCGGACTTTGTTTGTGTAGCTCTTGTGCGACCAATTCTTTACCTGTGCCCGACTCACCCGTAATCAGCACTGTCATATCCGATGCGGCAACCCGCCCAATCATACGAAATAAAGTTTGCATCGCCTGGCTTTTACCTAGGATGGCTGGCTGAAGTTGAGGCTTGTGCTTGTTGTATTGCGCCCGACTCTGCTTTTCTTGCCGCTTGCGCTCGTGCTTGTGATCTGATTGTGATACCACCTTTTCAGGCTTAACCCGTTGCGCAAGTTTGCGCACCTCATCCAAATCAAAGGGTTTGGGTAGGTATTCCATCGCCCCAGCGCGATAAGCTTCTACTGCATGATCAAAGGTGGTTTCTGCGGTGAGCATCACCACTGGCGCATGAAACATCCCTGATTCCAAGGCCTGCATACCATTGCCATCAGGCAAAAATACATCCAGAAAAACAATGGAAAAGATATAAGCATCAACAGCCTGCTTTGCCGCTGCCATGTCAGGTGCTTCAACAACTTCAAAGCCCTGCTCTTTCAGCACCCTGCTTAATACCCAACGAATACCATCATCATCATCGACAATTAACGCTTTCAACATCTGCTATCCTTGTTATGCCGCCTTGAGAGGCAAATAAAGAGTGAAAGATGTCCGCATGCGCTCTGTATGCGCCACAACTTTACCACCATGCTCTTGAACCACCTGTTGCACAATGCTCAAGCCCAAACCACTCCCCCGCGCCTTGCCTGTAACATAAGGCTCAAACATCTTGTCTCGAATATGCTCTGGGATTTCATCACCATTACTGATAATTTTTATAGATAGTACCGCACCTTTATGCCCCAAAAGGTTGACATTGTGTTCTACCCTTGTCTCCCAAATCACTAAGTCTGAACCTGCCTCCAACGCATTGCTCCACAAGTTTTCAATGGCTTGTCGCAACCGCCGATCATGGAACAAAGCTTCGGGGATACTTGGATCGAAAGAGCGCTGTACTTTAATGGATATATCGGAGTTCTTAATGACGCTGTCAATCAAAGCGTGAATGTTCACAGCTTGCATTTGCACATTAGCGCGAGGACCAACCTGAAGAAAACCATCCACTCGCTCTTTAATACGATCAATATCAGACAACATATGCCGTACAATGTCCAAAGCGTCTCCACTCACCTGCGCTTGAAGCAACTGTGTGGCACCACGCAATGCTGCCAGCGGGTTTTTAATCTCGTGCGCTCGCTCCAAAGCAATACGGGATACTGCCTCAGCCATTTCATGGCGGCGGCTTTGCTGCTCTGCTTCCAAACGATTACCCTCTGCTATCATCACCACAGAAATTGCACCATCACTTTGTTCAGACACATACAAGGAATACGGTCTGTGACCTGCCACTGTATAGAATATATCGGATGAAATCGTTTCAGCACTTGAGACTTGTTGCAAAAGCGCAATCAAATCTTGTTTCGGCGCAATATAATCAGCAAGGCTTTGCCCAAGAAGCCGTTTTTCAGATACATTCAAGTGCTCTTGCGCCAAAATATTTGCTGCAAGAATACGATATTGTTTATCAAGCAGCAAACAGGACACAGGCAAGTGTGAAAACTCAATACGCACTCCAAATGAATCAATCAAATCAGACTGCAATTTCTAAACCCTGCTCACTGATACCTTGGTCATGTATATCCGATAAAAAATAAGCTTTGGCTGCTTCAATTTGAGCTTCCCAATCATCAATCTTTTGAAATGACGCGCGAAATTCTGCGGATTTCCTGCGTCGCCTAGAATACCAAGGCACATGCTTGCGCACCAGCTTGGATGCACGCCCTACACCATGAAAGTCAGCAAGGTGAAGCATATGTTCATGCACAATTTGCCACACTTCTTCTGGTGTTGGAGCTTCTGGCTTGGGTAGCCCCATCACTGCGGCACTCACCTCACCAAGCACCCAAGGGTTGCCTTGCACAGCACGCCCCACCATGACCCCATCACACCCAGATTGACGAATCATCTCAAGTGCCGATGCGCCATCAATAATATCGCCATTACCAATCACAGGAATAGAAACCGCCGCTTTGGCTAGCCCAATATCTTCCCATGATGCTTTGCCATTAAACATTTGCGCTCTGGTTCGCCCATGCACGGTGAGCATTTGAATGCCATGCTCTTCCGCGATTTTAGCAATGGTTTCCACATTTTTGCTTTTGCTGTCCCAACCCGTGCGGATTTTCAGCGTAACCGGAACATTCACCGCTTTGACCACCGCATCAATCACCCGCGCCACCAATGCTTCATCGCGCAACATGGCTGAACCTGCTACTTGTTTCACCACTTTTTTCACTGGGCAACCCATATTAATGTCCACAAAATCAGCACCGTGGTCAACTGCCCACAACGCTGCATCCACCACAAACTTGGAGTCCGAACCTGCAATTTGAATCGACACTGGGCTTTCATCTTTATCCAACTCTGCCATGCGTTCTGTGCGCTCTCTACCATGCTCCACCGCACGCGAGGCAATCATTTCCGTGACCGTTAAACCAATACCAAAACGCCTGCAAATACGGCGAAAGGGTAAATCAGTAATGCCTGCCATGGGCGCAAGTGCTATGGGTGGGTTAATATCGAAGTTGCCGAGCTTAAAACCGGGTAATATGGGTTGTGCATGTTCTGTCATGAAGTCTCTCTTGCTAAATATGGCTAAAAAACAGGCTTTGCCTAATTTTTGGGCAATAATAACAACTAAACTTAGAAAATCATCTTAATTTTATCAATGATTCACAAGGTGATTGAAGTAAACACCAAACCCATGCAGCCTTGCCGCATGACCATTACCCTTCATTGGCAAAACACCAAATTTTTATGCTCCGTGGCTGATGCCCAAATGTTTCCTGAAACGGATTTGCCTCAAATCGCTGTGGCAGGTCACTCCAATGTTGGCAAATCATCCTTGCTGAATAGCTTGTTTGGGCGCAAAGGTTTGGTAAAAACATCCAAGAACCCCGGTTGCACCCGCCTTTTGAACTTGTTTGAAGTCGACAAGCAATTATTGGTCGTGGATTTACCAGGTTATGGTTATGCCCGCGCTCCAAAATCAGAAAAATACAAGTGGGCCAGGCTGATTGAAAGCTACCTACAAAGCCCTAAAGTCGCGCAGCTGGTGTTGGTGTTGCTTGATTTTAGGCATGGGCCTAAAGATAGCGACTTGCAACTGATCGATTGGCTCAATGAGTCAGGGATTCGCTGGCAACCTGTGGCAACCAAAGCCGACAAACTCAAAGGCAATGCAAGGCGCAAACGCAAACAAGACATGATTGATGCCTTGGGCGGCTTGCTTGAGCCAATCTTAACCTCAAGCCTAAAAAACGAAGGCATGCAAGCGCTTAGACAAGTCATTATCCAAGAGGTTTTAACTGCTAATGACTGACCAAGAAATTCGCACCTATGCTTTTTTAAGCATTATTATCTCGGTGATGATTTGGGAGTTTATTGCGCCTAAGCGCCCGTTGATACAAAGTAAAATCAAACGCTGGCTGAATAATTTTGCCTTGATTGCAGTGGATACTGTTGTGGTTAAATTACTTTTGCCTACGGGTGCACTTGGCATAGCGCTTTGGGCAGAACATAAGGGCTACGGGTTACTCAATCATATAGAAGCTTCACCCATCATTGCAACGCTGCTGGCAGTGATTATCTTGGATATGATTATCTATTGGCAACATCGCTTGTTTCATGTGGTTCCCATATTGTGGCGCTTACATCAGGTTCACCATGCTGATAGAGATATTGATGTCAGCACTGGGCTTCGCTTTCATCCCATCGAAATCTTTATATCCATGTTGATTAAGTTTGTGGCTGTGATTGCCTTGGGTGCGCCTGCGGCAGCCGTGATCTTGTTTGAAGTTGTTCTCAATGGCATGGCCATGTTTAACCATGGGAATATTCGCCTGCCCAAAGCGTTGGATCGCATCATACGCCCCCTGTTTGTCACCCCCGATATGCACAGGGTACACCACTCCATCCTTAAACATGAAACCAACAGCAATTATGGGTTTAATTTATCCATTTGGGATAAAATCTTTGGCAGCTACCATGCCCAGCCTGATAAAGGGCATGACAAGATGACTATTGGCTTAGAGCAATATCAGGGCAACGCACCCACCGCTTCCATTGTCTGGATGCTCAAGCTACCGTTTACTGAGAATGGAGGCATCTATAGCCAACCCGACATTAAAAGAACTGAGGACACAACATGAGTGATGACATCGTTAACCGCTGTGAATGTATGCACAAAACCTTTGCCGAGCTTAAAGAACTCGGTTCACTTGAAGCAGCCATGAAAGCTGGCGCAGGCACAGAATGCGAAGGATGTTTGCCTTGGCTCAAACTATCTTTTGCATCGGGCGAAAATGAGCTGGCTTTGGATGACCCAAGGTTGGCGGATTACGAGTAAATATGGCTGAACCTACTCCCGTAAGCCGCAGCGAGCACATTCTGCTCATTACCGCCTGTATCGTGATTATCGTTGCAGGTATGAAGCTTGCAGCACCCTTACTGGTACCGATTTTATTATCGGCATTTGTTGCGATTATTTGTTTGCCCCCACTTTACTTTTTATTAAATAAAGGGGTGAATGTATCGGTTGCCGTGTTTACCATCACGGGTTCATTGGTCTTGATTGGATTATTGGTATCCTTATTTGCAGGTTCTGCCATTGCTGATTTTTCAAACAATCTACCCTTTTACCAAGCGCGCATCCAAGGGCAAACAGCACAGCTCTTGGCATGGCTTGCCAAGATGGGCGTGGAGCTACCCGCAGGCAACCTTTTGGAGAGCTTTAACCCATCATCCGTGATGCAATTGGTGGGTAAACTCTTAAGCGGGCTTGGTAATGCCTTAACCCATGTATTTTTGCTTTTATTGATTGTGATTTTTGTATTGTTTGAAGCTGTGGCATTGCCACATAAATGGGCTGTCATGGATAGCCATGCGCCCAACACCCATGCCTTTGAACAGTTCCTGAAAACAGTTCACAGCTATTTGGTCATCAAAAGTCTGGTCAGTGTGGCAACAGGTGTATTCATCACTATTTGGCTCACCATTTTAGGCGTGGACTACCCTGTTTTATGGGGTTTGATGGCATTTTTGTTCAACTTCGTACCCAACATTGGTTCAATGATTGCCGCCATCCCTGCGGTGATGCTTGCCACCGTGCAGCTCGGCTTAGATGTTGCCGCATATACCGCTTTGGGTTATATCATTGTCAATGTGGTGATGGGCAATATCATTGAGCCGCGATATATGGGTAAAGGCGTTGGTCTATCAACATTGGTTGTCTTTTTGTCCTTGGTGGTTTGGGGCTGGATTTTAGGACCTGTGGGCATGTTGTTATCCGTGCCGCTGACCATGATTGTGAAGCTTGCCTGCGAGGCCAACCCCAAAACCCAATGGATTGCCATATTATTAGGCCCAGACATCGACCCAGAAGAAAATCAAAAGGAAGCAACACAAGCATGAGTAGAAAAGTTATCCCCATTCAAGTTGTAGGTTCAACCACCCAACAAGCACAACCTATGGTTGGTAAACCCAAATGGTTAAAAGTGCGCGCACCCATGAGCAAAGAGTATCAAAACATCACGAACATGATGCGTGATTTGAAATTGAACACGGTGTGCGAAGAAGCATCATGCCCCAATATTGGTGATTGCTGGAAGCAAGGATCTGCCACATTTATGATTTTGGGCAAAGTCTGCACCCGCACCTGCGCATTTTGTGATGTTGCCACAGGCAAACCCGATGAAGTTGACCCCAATGAGGCGGTAAACCTTGCCAAAGCGGTGGCTGAAATCGGCTTGAAACATGTGGTGATTACATCCGTGGATAGAGATGACCTCAAAGATGGCGGTGCTGGGCATTATGCGACTGTCATCAAGGAACTCAGAGCAAGGCAACCCGAAGTCACCATTGAAATTCTAACCCCTGATTTCCAGCGCAAACCTGATTCATGCCTAGACACAATTATGGAAGCCAAACCTGATATTTTTAACCACAACTTGGAAACCGTGCCGCGTCTGTATCGCTCGATTCGACCTGGCGCACGCTACTTCACTTCTTTGCGACTACTGCAACGCGCTAAAGAGATTGACCCAACTGTGGTCACCAAGTCGGGTATCATGCTTGGGCTTGGTGAAGAACGGGATGAAGTGCTGCAAGTGTTGGATGATATGCGCGAAGCAAACATCGATATCTTAACCCTAGGGCAATACCTGCGCCCCAGTGAAGCCCACCACCCTGTGATGAAATATTGGACACCTGAAGAATTTGATGATTTCAAATATATTGCCGAAAACAAAGGCTTTGGTATGGTGGCATCTGGACCACTGGTGCGCTCATCATTTCATGCTGATGAGGTGTTTCAAGCACTTAAACTTAGACAGTAGTTTGCAGTAGCACCATAGCTTGGGCGGCAATGCCCTCGCCACGCCCAGTAAAACCAAGCTTTTCCGTGGTGGTGGCTTTGATGTTGATTGCTGTAACATCAATACCCAACACATCAGCAAGGCGAACGCGCATAGGTTCAATATAACTTGCCAATTTAGGCTTTTGGGCAATCACTGTGGCATCAATATTACCAATACTATACCCAAGCTCATGAATACTTTTATTCACTTTAGCCAATAAGATGGTGCTATCTACGCCTTCCAATGTGGGGTCGGTATCTGGAAAATGATGCCCAATATCACCCAAACACGCAGCACCAAGCAATGCATCGCAAATAGCATGAATCAACACATCGGCATCGGAATGCCCTGCAAGACCCAAGTGATAGGGAACTTCTACGCCGCCAAGCATCAATTTTCGATTTTCCGCGAAAGCATGGACATCAAAACCCTGACCCACTCGAATACTCATCGCAATTGCTCCTCTAGCCACAGCATATCCGCTGGGGTAGTAACTTTGCGGTTATTCACATCACCTTGGCTGATATACACATCAAAACCTGCTGCTTCCAGCACAGATGCGTCATCTGTATGCAAATGTAGATTGTCTTTTTCTTGGATTAACGCTTGCTCAAACCAATCCCGCCTTGCCACCTGCGGTGTTTGCACCGCCATCAAACTTTTTCTATCGGGTGTTTCCAACACTTTGCCATCCGCATTAACCCGCTTAATCGTGTCGTGCACAGCTACACCTGGTACGGCTGCGCCATGTTGCTTGGCAACATCAAACACATCATCCAGCAAGGCTTTGGAGGGTAGTGCGCGTGCTGCATCATGCACAGCCACCATATCAATATCATCAGGAAGGGCTGCAAGCCCCTTTTGCATAGATATAGAACGCTCAGCACCACCCACAACAGGCTGCAAAAGCTGAAAACGCCATGTATATCCTGCAACAGCATCAGCATACCACAAATCTTGCCCACCAATCACAGGTTGTACCACAGCGATTCGTGTGGATTGATTCAAACTTTCTAATGTGTGTACAATCAACGGCTTCCCTGCAACTTCTAAATACTGCTTGGGAATAGCGCTACCAAAGCGACGCCCACTACCCGCAGCAAGCAACAACACGCCAACTGTCATCAGATTTTAGCCTGGCTCATCATGTTTGCCGCTTCTTCTGCTGCTTGTTTGGGGCTATCTGCCTGCAAAATAGGGCGACCAATCACCAAATAATCCGAACCATGTTCAACTGCCGTTTTAGGATCTGCAATGCGTTGTTGGTCTTGTGTATTTTGATTGCCCCAGCGAATCCCCGGCGTGACTGTGATAAAGTCAGATCCACAAACTTCTTTAATGTGTGCCGCCTCATGCACACTACACACCACGCCATCAAGCCCTGCATCTTTGGCTAACTTTGCTCGCGCTAAGGCAAGCTGCAAAGCTTGCTCTTTAGGCATGGTATCACTGGTAAGCACAGTCACTGCAATCAGCTTCATGTTCGGAAAAGCTTTGGCGACTTTGCTTGCCGCTTCAAGCATGGGTTTGCCACCGCCTGCATGTACATTCACCATCTGCACACCCAAAGCACCCGCGCTTTCTATGGCTTGGGCAACGGTGTTAGGAATATCATGAAATTTAAGATCTAAAAAGATATTATGTGTTTTACTCAGTTTGGAAATTAAGCTCGGACCTTCAGCCACAAACAAACGCAAACCCACTTTGAGCCAACCCACTGAGTCAGCCAAAGTATCACGCATCGCTAACGCTTCAGCTTGACTATTCACATCCAAAGCTACCATGATTCTATCTTTCATCGTATCATGTGACATGTTGTTCTTCTCCAAAAATATGCAATCCCTGCAAAGGCTCCATGCTCCCCCATGTATTACATTTTGGGCATTGCCAACGCATATCATGCACCTGAACTCCACATTGTTTGCAAGCAAACATTTTCATGCTTAAACGCCAACATTTGGCTTGCTGCACCAAATTACTATCTATGTCATCCAAAGCCGTAAGACGCAATTCATGCCGTAAGCTTAAACCTTTTAACACTAGCTTATCTTTTAAGGCTTTAGCGGCTTGCACACCATCTAATGCGCTCACTTGTTCTACCCAACGCACACCAACTTCAACATCATGGTGCTTGTGCCACATATCCAACAAAAACTTTTCACCATAAGCGCGATAAAATTGATGGTCCAGCATCAAGGCTTCAGGCAACAACATATGATGTTCAGGTTTGGTTTGATTTAGAAACAACTCAGCCTGTGCTAAAGCTTGTTCATACTCAGTTGCGACAATCAGTTGACGCAAGCGTAGCAAGTGTGCATGTGTGCATGAAGGTGAAAGTTTGATAGCTTCAATAGCCAAGCTTTCTGAAAGCGGAACATCCCCTTTTTCCAAAGCCATTTCTGCCATTTCTGATTTAAGGTAAGCTCTGTGTTCATGATAAGATTGATGCTCAACTTGCTCCAAACGACTTACCAACCATTCCGCTTCATCCCATTCCTGGCTTTGCTCCCGAATACGCAAACATGCGTACAAAGAAGGCAAATGATCAGGCTGCATCGCCAAGGCTTTGGCATAGTGTTTCAGTGCCCTGTCCAGCAGCCCTCCAGCCTGAAAGTCTCGCCCTAAAGATACATACGCTTGAAAATGCAGTTCTGTGGGGACATCAGGGCGCGCCAAAATATTTTGATGTATCCGAACCGCTCGCCCATATTCACCTTGAGCGCGAAACATTTCACCCAGTGCCATGTATACTTCAGCCGACTCCGAGCGAATTTTTGCCACTTGTACCATTTCTTGTAGTGCCCGATCTGGCTTATCCGATAAAAGATAATTGATGCCACGGAGTAAAGGGCTTACGCGTACATCCTCTACTACTTCCTCAGCTTCTGGTTCAGAAAAGTCTTCTCGATTCTTCCAAATCAATATCACAGCAATCAAAGCTGCCACAAACATCAGTGTAATAATAAAGCTGCTCATAAGTCATCTTGTAATGGAATGGTTCTCAGGTTTTCAACTTCCTTCTGCAGCCTCGCATTTTCTTTTCTAAGATATTTGATTTCTTTTTTATGTTTTCGCCTTGAAAAACTCAACGCCAATACACCGCCTGCAAAGCCAAAGAAAAAAGCGGTAAAAATAGGAACAAACAGAGGAGCATCATCGGTATGAAAACCTAAAAAAGACAAATGCACAGGCATGGTATTGGCCAGCGCAAATGTCGTGGCAAACACTGCCAAAACAATGCTTACCGTTAAGCTAAGCCAATTCATCTAAAAGCTTATCCTATTGATCAACGCGCTCTCGCAGCTCTTTACCTGGCTTGAAATAGGGCACAACCTTGGCAGGCACAAATACAGATTCACCTGTTTTGGGGTTACGCCCTGTGCGTGAATCACGCTTCTTCACACTAAAGCTACCAAAGCCTCGCAACTCAACACGCCCGCCATTTGCTAACTCTTCAGAAATTGCAGAAAAAACAGTACTTACCACCACCTCAGCTTCCCGTCTTGTGATATCACCATTTGCAGCAACAACTGCATCAATTAGTTCAGATTTTGTCATATCCTCTACCTCTTCCTTGTTCAACCATGTCTAACAACTTAGCCAAAACCCGCCATAAAGACAAGTTTACTTCATTGACTGCTTGCCTAAAAGCTTGCGTTGCAACTCCAAAGCTAATGCAGATGGTGTTTCTTCCGCCTCATTCTTTTTAGCATAATCACGAATCGAGTTGCGCTCCTCATCACGCAACAGTTGACGAATAGACAACTCAACGCGTTCCCGTTTGCGGTCAATATTGATGATTTTAGCTTCAACTTCATCACCAACAACCAAAGCACCTTGATCACGAGGGACTTCACGCTGCGCCAAATAAGCTACAATACCATCAGCAACTTCAACACGGTACGCGTTAGGCAATACTTCAACCACCTTTCCATTTACCGCCGCACCTTTTTTTGAACCTTGAATAAAAGTTTCAAAAGGGTTTGCTGTAAGCTGCTTAATACCCAGTGCAATACGCCCCCGTTCAACATCAACACCCACCACGGCACACTCTACTTCCTGCCCTTTCTGGTAGTCTTGAATCGCTTCATCACCTGGCTTATTCCAAGATATATTGCCAATATGCACCAAACCATCCAGTTCATTTGTCAAGCCAACAAAAAAACCAAAATCAGCAATATTTTTAATTTTTCCTGTCACTTTCGAGCCCACAGGGTGATCCGCCATCCATGTTTGCCAAGGATTTTCTCGCACTTCTTTCAAGCTCAAACGCAAACGCCGTTGTTCTGTATCCAAATCAATGACAGCAACATCAACCACATCACCTTCTGCCAAGACTTTGGATGGCTCAATGTCTTTGCGTGTCCAACTCATTTCCGAACGATGAATCAGCCCATCCACGCCAGGTTCAAGCTCAACAATAGCACCTGCTTTAATAAGCTTGCGTACAGTACCCGTCACTCTCATGCCTGGCTCATAAGTTTGAGCAACATGATTCCACGGATCCTCAATCAATTTTTTCATGGAAACAGAAACTTTTCCAGACTCCGCATCCAACTTGATGATTTCAGCCACAACTTCTTGGCCAACACTTAACATTTCCGCAGGATTATCAATGTGCTTCCATGCAATATCTGAAACATGCAAAAGTGCATCAATGCCACCCACATCAATAAACGCACCAAAGTTGGTCAAGCGTTTGACAACACCCTCCACCTTACTACCAACTTCATGCTTGGAAAAAAATGCTTCTTTCAGTTCAGCCTCTCTGGCTAACAAAGGCTGCTTGCGCGACACAACAATATTGTCAGGGCGTTGCTGCACCTCAATAACAGTAAAATCAAATGTCTGATTCAGTAGCTCACTTGCATGAACAAAGCCAACACCTGCTTCGGAACGAGGCAAAAACGCTTCAAATCCACCCAAGTCCACGCGAAATCCACCCCTTACCTCTTTGCTTACTACTCCAGAAACAAGCTCACCTGTTTCCTTGGATGCCAGCGCTTTTTCCATCACTTCACGACGCTTGGCCTGCAATACCGATAATTCAATACCTTGGCGACCTTTACCCATAAACAACGCAGAAACCTCATCACCAACCGCAGGAACAAGCTCACCAATAGCGCCAAACTCTTCAACTGGAATCATACCTTCACTGCCACCTTTAAGGTCCACAGTGACAACATTCGGATCAACAGCAACTACAATGCCAGTAATATATTCACCGCGTGATAATTTAGGCTGCTCCTTAAACGAAGCTTCCAAGAGCGCCGCAAACGACTCTTCTTCGCTTGCTTCAGGTGCTACGCTATCTTCAGCACCTGCATCCATCGATTGAACGCCTTGCTCAATAGTATCATCAGGTTTCATTTCCGTATTCATGGTTAACTCACTCATTTTAATTTTAAGAAGCTGTTACAGCTTCTTGATTAACTTTCTTCGCTCTAAAATATTTAGTATTCGATCAACAACATCATCCATGCGCATGGTTGTTGAATCAATGTGAATCACATCCACAGCCTTTTCAAGCGGCGCGCAATCCCTATCCTTATCTCTTGCATCGCGTGCTTTCAACTCTGCGGCAATGCGCTCCAAGTCTGCGTCTTCACCTTTGGCTTTAAGCTGGCTCCAACGCCTTCGCGCTCTTTCCCGCTGCGATGCCGTTAAGAAAAACTTGGCTTGCGCATCAGGCAAAACAACTGTGCCAATATCTCGTCCATCCATAATGCAACCCATCTTGGCAATATCCCGCTGCACACCCAACAGTGCTGCACGAACTTGCGGCATAGCAGCCACCTGAGATGCACGAGCGCCAGCATTCTCATCACGAAGTTGCGAAGTGCAATCCTTTTCAACATCTGCCTCTTTTAAGAAAATACCTTGAGGCTTCCAAAGCATGGAGGCTATTGCGCGATCAAGCATAGACAACACTGCATTTTCATCATCCAGAGAAACACCTTGCTCTGCTGCACGCCAGCCGATATAACGATACAAAAGCCCAGTATCCAACACAGGCAAAGCCAATTCAGCGCCAACCAATGCAGCAATCGTACCTTTGCCAGACCCTGAAGGACCATCAATGGCGATTTGCAAACCGTCTATCACTTGCCACCTACTCATGCTTCTTCCCAACGCACATTCATGCCTATGCTTTGTGCCAAATCGACAAAACTTGGAAATGATGTGGCAATCGCCGCTGCATTTTCAATGCGAATGTCTTTGTCCATTTTCTGCGCTGCCACTGCCATAGCCATAGCAATTCTATGGTCGCCATGTGCATCTACAGTCACCCCACCTTGAAGGCTTGGTTTACCATGAATAACAGCACCATCTTCTTTTTCTTCAATATCTGCACCACAAGCTTGCAAGGCTGCAACCATGGTTGCAATTCTATCCGATTCTTTGACTCGCAACTCTTCAGCTTCATTCAAGATAAATGTGCCATCCGATAAAGCCGCAGCTACAAACAACACGGGAAACTCATCAATCGCATCAGGAATATCTTGTGGATTCACTTTCATCCCCTGCAAGCTCGCCGCTTTTACCCGAATATCAGCCACTGGCTCTGCACCCACAGTATTTTCAGCTTCCAGTGTTAAATCCGCCTGCATATCCGCCATCACCCTGCGCCAGCCATCTCGCCTTGGGTTAATGCCAATACTATTCAACACTACATTGGAACCTTCAACAGTCGATGCAGCCACAGCAAAAAAAGCGGCTGATGATGGATCTGCTGGAATCTGCACCACATCTTTGGGCGCAACAAGCTTGCCCACAGGTGTTAAGCGACATGTTAGCGCATCCACGCGCTCCACAGCTTGCCCAAACAAAGGCAACATGCGCTCAGTATGGTCTCTTGTGGCTTTGGGCTCTGTTACCGTTGTTTCGCCATCAGCAAACAAACCTGCCAGCAACACGCATGACTTCACTTGTGCCGATGCAACAGGGGAGTGAAAGTCTATACCTTTAAGCTTTCCGCCACGAATCGACAGCGGCATTTTATTGCCGCCCTCTCGCCCATCCACTTTTGCGCCCATCGCTCGCACAGGCTCTGCCACTCGTGCCATAGGGCGAGCATGCAAAGAGGCATCCCCCACCATCACACTGTGAAAATCTTGCCCTGCCAAAATACCTGTCATCAGTCGTGCTGCTGTACCTGAATTACCTGCATCCAACACATTGGTCGGCTCTTTTAAGCCATACAAACCAACACCATGAACTTCTAAAGCCGTTTTCTTATCGTTTAACCATGTCACTTTCGCACCCATAGCTTCAAACATGGCAGCCGTGGCAAAGTTATCATCACCAGGCAAGAAACCTTCAACTTTTGTAGTGCCATCAGCCAATGCGCCCAACATGATGGCGCGATGCGACATGGATTTATCACCCGGAACCGTGATGTTACCTTGGAGTGCGCCTTGTGCAGGCCCTGCGATAAGTGTGCCGCCAATATTCATGTGTTATCCTTTTTATGCTCTGCAAGCCAAGCATCTCTGGCATCTTTTGCCGAAGAAAACAATGCCGTTAATCTATCTTTATCACCCGCTTGAAGGGCAATCCTAATGGTTTGCAACTCATCCATCAAAATATCAATTTGATTTTCTAGGACATGGTGGTTTGCCAGAACAATATCTCGCCACATTTCAGGCGAGGATGATGCAATGCGTGTAAAATCCTTAAACCCACCTGCGGCATACGCCATAGGGTCAAAATCATCTGTTTTTTGTTTGTTCACGGCATTCACCAAAGCAAAGGCTGCCAAATGTGGCAAATGGCTGACTGCCCCTAGCAATTTATCATGTTCAGCAGCAGGCATGTGAGCCACCTTTGCCCCAGCATCTTGCCACATGCGCTCAACCACAGCCAATGCTTGGGCATCTGTCGTATTATCTGGCGTTATAATACATAAATGGTCTTGGTATAATGTTGAGAATGCAGCATCCGCACCTGATTTTTCAGTACCTGCCAAGGGGTGCGCTGCCACAAAATGGACATGCTCAGGCAAATATTGGCTTGCCGCTACAAGTGCGTGTTGCTTGGTGCTTCCTGCATCGGTCACAATCGCACCTTCTTTCAACGCAGACGCTATAGTCTGCAACACGGACTCATATGCACCCATAGGCACTGCCAATACAACCACATCCGCATCTTGAACCGCATCAGCAAGCGAGGTTGCCCAGCTATCGACAATCCCCAACGATTGTGCAAGCTTCAAATTATCTTCACTACGCCCTGCGCCAATCACCGTAGACACAGCAGCCTTTTCTTTCAGTGCCAATGCAAGCGAACCACCAATTAAGCCAACGCCAATGATTGCAAGTGTTTGAATCATGGCAACACCTTACTTAAAGCCATTAAAAAAGCATCATTTTCTGCTACTGTGCCCACAGAGACACGCAACACATCAGGCATACCATACGGTGCAAGCGGGCGTACAATCACACCTTCTTGCTCAAGTTTTTTGACGATTTCGGCACTGTTTTCATGTTGGAACAACACAAAATTACCAAAGCTTGGCGCAGCCAAACAGTTTATATCGGATAAAGCTCGCTCAAGCCTAGCCCGCTCTGCTTTGCATTGCGCAACCTTATCCATCACCCAAGCTTCATCATCCAGTGCTGCCAATGCCGCGGCTTGCGCGATACTATTGACATTAAATGGTTCTCTAAAACGATTCACCACTGCCAACACATCCTTGTTCGCCACCGCATAACCAACTCTTAAACCTGCTAGACCATAAGCTTTGGAAAAAGTACGGCATACGATCAACCCATCATGTTGAAGTGCTTGAATGCTGTCTTCCAATATATCTTCAACATATTCCACATAAGCTTCATCAAGAATCACCACGATATGTCCGGGCAACTGGTCGAGAAAAGCTTGCAAGGCTTGCGTTGATAATAAAGTGCCTGTGGGATTGTTCGGGTTGGCAATGCAAATCACTTTGGTGTTTTTATTCACTGCATCCAGCATGGCATCCAAATCATGCGTCAAACCATCATGTTCTGGTACAGCAACACCCTTTGCACCTGCAGCAGTGGTTGCCAGCGCATAAACAATAAACCCTCGTTGGCTGTAAATCACTTCATCACCTGCGCCTGCAAACGAGCGAATGATAAGCTCCAATACTTCATTGCTACCATTACCAATCAACAGTTGCTCAGGTTTGATGCCATGCTTTTTCGCAAGTGCTTGTTTGAGCTCAAAACAGTCACCGTCAGGGTAACGGTGTGCTTCATTGGCTGCATCCACAATCGCCGTTAAAGCTTTAGGCGGCATACCATAAGGGTTCTCATTGGAAGCAAGCTTAACCGTGGAGGCAAGTTGCTTGGCAATGTCCGCCTCACTTAAACCTAACTCGCGCAACATCTGTGCAATGGGTTTTCCTGGTACATAGGGGTGCAGTTTTTCAGACTGCGCAACAGCCTGCTTTAACCAATCCGTTGCCATTAAAGCTTCCGTGAAACAGGGCAAGAGCCCAAAACTTTAACCATGACTCCATCTTGCGCTTGAATTTCAGCAATCGCTTCTGCCATACTGGCATCATCCCTGTGCCCCAAAGCATCAATAAAAAAGACATATTCCCATGCTTTTTTGCGTGACGGACGGGATTCAATACGGGTTAAATCAATATTGCGTTCGGCAAACGAGCGAATCAGACGATACAAGGCACCTGGTTCATCTTTGGTCGAAATGACCAAGGCTGTTTTATCTTCACCCGATGGCGGAGAGTCATGCTGACCAATCACAAAAAAGCGGGTCACATTATCGTGATGGTCTTCAATATTTCTTTGCAATAACGGAAGTTCTGTATAATCCACAATAGCGTATGGACCAATGGCGGCTGCATGTTGCCAATCTAAACTTGCATCACTGTCTTTTCGTGCATCCTCAATCATGGCTGCTGCATGCACTGTGGATGAAGACTCCATCAATGTCGCTTGTGGCAAATGCTCTTGCAACCAATGATGACATTGTGCCAAAGGCTGTGGGTGTGAAATCACCAACTTAATATCTTCTAAACTTTCAGCGTGACTAAACAAATGATGATGAATAGACAACTGCACTTCCGCGCAGATATGAATATCTTTTTCAAAATCTGCGAACAGATCCAAGGTGTGGGTCACGGCACCTGCAAACGCATTTTCAACAGGAACCAAGCCATAAGTTGCCCTGCCTGATTCTACCGCATCAAATACCAGTTCCAAGCTGGCACATGCCATATAATTCACAGATGAGCCAAATTGGCGGGTCGCTGCTGTGTGGGTAAAGGTGCCTTCAGGACCCAAGTAAGCAATGGTCATGGGGTGCTCTAAAGCAAGGCAAGCGCCAATAATTTCACGGAAAATACCATGGATGGCTTCATCAGGAATACGACTACTATGCGCCTTATCCGATGTTTGACTGTTTTCTCGCAGCAGCCTGCGAATAATTTTTGCTTCCCGGCTTGGCACATAAAAAGGCATAACACCATCTTGGCTTTTCTTAAACTCTCCAACCAATGATGCCAAATTCGCGCGCTGATGAATCAAATCTAAAATTTTATCATCAACAGCATCAATTGCCGTACGCAAGTCATCCAGTGATGTCATATGGTTATCCGAATCTGTGGAAGAGGTCATGGGCGAAGCATAAAGCGCACGCCCAATTTAGAAAGCATGAATTTAAGTCAATGCTAGAATCCACTTACCCCTAATGCTAAACCAACCTGATAGCACCACTTTGGATCATGTCTTGCAATTGAGCCAGTAATGCCTTTTCTTCAGGATCAATAATGCCATCTGCGTCCGCAAGCATCATGATTTGTTCTCTTTCTTCTGGTGTGATTTTTTCATCGGCAATGGCATGTTCAATCATTGCTTTAAGGTAAACTGCTGATGTACTTGGTAAAGCCATAAG
>JALSGX010000090.1 GCA_026982535.1 Ghiorsea sp.
TATCATTGGCATTAGGCTTAAAACAAGTGAGTGGGAATGCTGCGACTGTGACCGCCAATACTTGGCCGCTTACAGTGGTTGCTCCGCCATTGGCTGCTCCGCCATTGGCTGGAAACGGTTTCGTGAATTACACAGCAGGTTCGCACAGCTCTTTCTTGAGTCCTCAAGACTCAGCTACAGCAACCACAGCCATGCAAACGGATGCAGTCACATTTATAGTCTCTGGTGCAATCACAACAAGCAATACAGCGGTTACGGAGTAAGGTATGAAATATATGAAACACATTAAACAAGCTTCTATGTTATGTGCTGCAACTGCACTGTTGACGACTCAAGCCTTTGCCAGTGGTTATATGATTCCAGAGCAAGGCGCGAAAGCGACAGGGATGTCAAACGCGTATGCTGCGATTGCAGATGATGCGTCTGCCAACTGGTTTAACCCTGCGGGTTTGTCATTTCAAGAGAATAACATCACGGGTAGTGCCGTGTTGGTGTATCCGCTCAATGAATATAAAGACTCCAATGGGCAGGCATATTCCGCTGTAAAAGGCATTCATGTTGTACCACAAGTGTATATGCGTTATGGCTCTGATGATTCAAAAATAAGCTATGGTTTGGGTATCAACTCACCTTTTGGTTTATCTGTTGACTGGACAGGCTCAGGCGCACCATTTTCTGAGCTTGCAGCGGGTGCGGATAGTGTAACTTTTTCTGAGATTCAAGCGGTGCATATTAACCCTAATATTGCTTATCAAATCAGTGATAACTTTTCTATCGCGTTGGGTATTCAGTATTATAATGCTTTTAAGGTACATTTGGATGGTCAGTCCTTAAAGATTGGAGGGTCAGGTGACGGCTTTGGCGGCAATTTCGCGCTGATGTATAAGTCGGGCAATTGGAGTATTGGGGGTAGCTATCGCTCGAAGGTTAAGCTTGATATTACAGGAACAGCGGTTGGTGGGCCAGGTCTTGCTCTGGTTGGTTTGGAAGGCATTGGAGCCAATGCGAATACATCTGTGACTTTTCCTGATTTACACACCTTGGCTATAGCCTATCAAGCAACATCTGATCTTTTGCTGAGTGCTCAGGTTGACCGTACAAACTGGGCGACATTTGATCAAATTGTGATCAATTATGACCCTTCCACACTTCAGATCGCTACAGGTTCTTCATCGACTATACCAGAGGGTTGGAAAGCGACAGTCGCGTTCCGTCTTGGTGCTGAGTGGACACTGGGCGGCTCGACAAGTATAAGGATGGGTTATACTTATGATCCAACACCAACCAATGCAGAACACTTTTCACCACGCTTGCCAGGCAACGACAGGCAGCTGGCATCGTTGGGTTATGGTCAAAAGATTTCAGAAAATTTAAGCATGGATTTGGCTTATATGTATGTCTGGCTTGCTGATAGAAATGCAACCAACCCAACCAAAACCTTGTATCAAGGTACATATACAGGTTCGGTACATTTGCTTTCAGGCGGTATCACCTACAAGTTCTAATGAACAATCCTAATATATGTTTTAGCGTTACTTCAATTGAAGCAATGCTTTTTTTGATGTTTTGCCATTGGGTAACATGAGGGTGGTGTGCTTAAAGGAGCTCGGCTTTATAGTGGAAGCAGGTCTTGTATCGGGTGTAACGCATGCCTTAGGGTGCTTTTTTAAGCTTTTGTTTTCGCCTTGAGTCGCGCTTCCAATCACTGCAATGGTCATTGAAAAGTGGGTGCGACTTGATAAGGCTTGCTTTGCAATCACCTTGCTTGCCATTAGCTTGCGGGATATTTGTATAGAAAGAAGATTGGAGAATTATATGCGCTACGATTGGACAGTGGAAGAAATTGAGGAGCTATTTGCGCTTCCGTTTAACGATTTGATGTTTCAAGCCCAGCAGGCGCACCGCGCCAATTTTGATGCCAATGAAGTGCAACTTTCAACACTGCTTTCCATTAAAACGGGTGGTTGCCCAGAAGATTGTAAATATTGCCCGCAATCATCGCGCTACAATACAGGTTTAGAATCTGAATTATTGATGAAAAAAGAAGAGGTGATGAAGGCTGCCAGAGCTGCCAAGGAAAAAGGAGCTTCTCGCTTTTGTATGGGTGCGGCATGGCGTGAGCCCAAAGGTAGATCGTTTGATTTGGTGTTGGATATGGTTCGGGAGGTTAAGGCTATGGGGATGGAGGCTTGTGCCACCCTTGGTATGCTGGATGCTGAGCAAGCCAAAAAGCTGAAAGATGCAGGCTTGGATTATTACAATCACAATCTTGATTCTGATCCAGAGTTTTATAAAACCATTATTTCCACACGCACTTATGAAGAACGCTTAGACACGCTTAAACATGTACGAAGCCAAGGGATGAGTGTGTGTTGTGGCGGCATTGTGGGCATGGGTGAAACAGTGCGAAACCGAGCTGGCATGATAGCCCAACTTGCACGCATGGAGCCACACCCTGAATCGGTGCCCATCAATATGTTGGTGAAAGTGGAAGGTACACCCATGGCGGATGTGGAAGACTTGGATAATTTTGATTTTATCCGCACCATTGCCGTAGCTCGGATTACCATGCCAGCTTCGCATGTTCGTCTATCGGCTGGGCGTGAAGCCATGTCTGAAGAAATGCAGTCTTTGTGTTTCTTAGCTGGTGCAAACTCGATTTTTTATGGTGAGAAGCTACTCACCACAGGCAACAATGAAGCCGAACAAGATAGAGCATTTTTTGCCAAGCTAGGTATTCGTCCTGAAGAAAGAAACACACCATCTTCACGCCGTATGGTTGATGCCATTGAACATGGAACTGAAGGCATGAAGGAGGCAGCGCATGTCGGATAAACCTTGGGGTGGTCGCTTTGAAGCAGCAACAGATGCTTTTGTGGAAGCGTTTAATGCAAGCACGCATGTGGATGCGCGCATGTATGCCGAAGATATTGCAGGCTCTCGCGCGCATGCCACCATGCTTACGGCGCAAGGTATTTTGAGCGAAGATGATTTGAAGTTGATTCTTGATGGCTTGAATCAAGTTGAGAAAGAAATCGAATCGGGTGAGTTTGAATTCACCATTGCGCTTGAAGATGTGCATATGAACATCGAAAAGCGGTTGACTGACATCATTGGTGATGCGGGGAAACGCTTGCACACCGCGCGCTCACGCAATGACCAAGTTGCTACAGATACACGGCTTTATTTAAGAAAGCGAACCGAAGCCTTGATGGAGCGTATCCAACATTTGCAAAAGGTGTTGGTTAAGCTTGCTGATGAACATGCGGAAACCGTGATGCCTGGGTTTACCCATTTGCAAACGGCGCAACCTGTTACCTTTGGGCACCATTTGCTGGCTTATGTGGAAATGTTTGGCCGCGATTATGCCCGTTTTGGAGACGCGAAAAAACGCATGAATCAATGCCCTTTGGGTTCTGCGGCACTGGCGGGCACAACATTTCCCATCAACCGTGAACAAACGGCGAAATTGCTGGGCTTTGATGCGCCATGCGCCAACTCTTTGGATGCAGTGTCTGACCGTGATTTTATCATGGAGCTATTATCATCTGCTTCGATTTGTGCCATCCATTTATCCAGATTTTCTGAAGAATTGATTTTGTGGATGAGTGCGCAATTTGCTTTTATTGATTTGCCCGATGCCTTTTGCACGGGTTCATCCATCATGCCGCAAAAGAAAAATCCTGATATGCCTGAATTGGTGCGGGGCAAGGCTGGGCGCATTGTGGGTGCATTGATGTCTATCTTGATGACCATGAAGTCGCTTCCTTTGGCGTACAACAAAGATATGCAGGAAGATAAAGAAGCCATTTTTGATGCTTTTGATAATTTGGAAGGTTGTTTAAGGGTGTTTGGTGATATGTTGCCTGGGCTTCAAGCCAATATCAGCAATATGCACAAAGCCGCGGGCTCAGGGTTTTCCACAGCAACAGACTTGGCAGATGCTTTGGTGCGTGCAGGTGTGCCGTTTCGTGATGCCCATGAAATTGTGGGTAAATCCGTAGCTTATTGTATTAAAGCAGGTATTGAGCTGCATAACATGCCTGTATCTGCCTGCCAAAGCATTGACCAACGATTAACTTTGGAAATGGTGCAAGCTTTATCGGTGGAAGCATGTGTGGCAGCACGAAACCACATTGGTGGTACAGCGCCTGAGCAGGTGCGATTGCAATGTGCGAAGTGGGCTAAGCAATTAAACGACTGATGCGCTTTGTTTTGCCGCTATGTTTATTGCTGTTAACCCATTGCGGCTTAAAAACAGATTTGGTGGTGTATGATGACTCCGCACCAAAGCCACAGTTGTCTCACCTTTCATACCAAGTGTCAGGTCAAGTCTTGCAGCTTGCATTGGGTATTGCTGGAGGGAGCGGGGCAGTGCTGTATCAAGTGGATAGAGCGATGGTTGACCCTGAGTGTCAGTGTATTGGCAACTGGCTGCGTTATTACGAATCATCACCAAGTCAGCAACGCAGCGGCTTAAAACGCAATGTAAGGCTGCGGTATCCTGATAAAATATATGCTTTTCGGGTGCGGGCTGTGGATAGCCTTGGACGCAAAAGCGCATGGTCACAAGTGATAAAGGTTAAGGCAGAATCCAATCATGAATAAACACGAACAATACCGCTTAAAGCAATTGGGTGAATATCCCTTTGCTCGACTACGCAAACTGCTTGAAGGTTTAACAGCAAACCCTGACTTGGCATTGATTGATGCAGGTGCTGGTGAGCCTCGTTTGCCATTGCCAAGCTTTGTGCAGCCGACATTGGATGCGCATTTATCGGGTTTTTCCAAGTATCCAAGTACCACAGGCAATGATTTTTTGCGTGAAAGTATTGCAAGCTGGCTTATGCGCAGGTTTAACTTAAAGCATATCGATGCTCAAAGCCAAGTGTTGAGCGCAAATGGTACTCGAGAAGCTTTGTTTGCTGCTGCTCATGCCTTGATTAACCCCAATGCTGATGAAAAACCTTGGGTAATGATGCCCAACCCCATGTATCAAATCTATTTGGGTGCTGCGATTACGGCAGGCGGCAAGCCATACCTTCAGCCATGCACCGCAGCCACAGGCTTTGCGCCTGATATTGATGGTATTGGTGATGACATTTGGAGTGATACAGCGTTGGTGTATGTATGTTCACCTTCCAATCCTACGGGCTGGGTCGCCGATGAAGCTTATTATACCAAGCTGCTGAACTTGGCTGAGAAGTTTGATTTTTATGTGTTGGCGGATGAATGTTATTCTGAGATTTATTATGCAGAAAAACCGATAGGTTTATTGGAAGTAGCGCAAAATATGGGTAACTCGGAGTACAAACGATGTTTGGTGATGAATTCATTGTCCAAACGCTCGGCATTACCGGGGTTGCGTTCTGGGTTGATTGCAGGTGATGCGGCATTGATCAGGCAGTTTTCCAAATTGCGTAGCTACACAGGACCTGCCACACCATTACCACTGCAGCATGTTGCAGCAGCGGCTTGGAATGATGAAGATCATGTGCAAGAACATCTCAAAGTTTATCGTGATAGTTTGGATGCGTTTTTTGCGGTATATGGGGGCGATATTCCAGCAGGCTCATTTTTTGTATGGTTGCCCGTGGATGATGATGAAAGCTTTGTCAAACGCGCTTATGCGGAGCAAGGGGTTAAGCTTTTGCCTGGTCGTTATTTGGGTGCTGAAGATGATTGGGGTGTGAATGCGGGCTCAGGGTTTGTGCGAGCAGCACTTGTGGATGGTGCTGCTAAGGCTGGGGAGTTGGCCAGCCGGCTTAAAGACATGGCTTGTTGATATTTTGATGTTTTAGCGAAAGTGAGGCAACCTTCGCTTTGATCTTGACATCTGGCGTGCGCGAAAGGGGTGCTTTGTGGTGGGTTTAGCCTTTTCTAGGGAAGATCTACTGCACAAGTATACATTGGTGATGAATATTACAGGGTGTTTGAAAATGATATACTAGGTTTCTCCCTTTCGTAGATGAGGGGGATTTTTCATCATGTCGATTGCCTCGTTAAGTGATGTGTTCTCAGAGCAAGACTTTTTAGTAAGCAAGGAAGTTGAGCTTGGTAAAGGCGAAATTTTCTTGTTTGAAGGCGATAAAGCTGAAAAACAGTGCTATTTGCTGCAAAGTGGAGTGTTGGAAGTACGCTTGGTTTCGGGAACTGGGCATGAGACCGTGTTGTATCATCTGCAAGCAGGCGATTTGGTTGGTGAGCTTCCTTTGTTCGGTCTTGATATGCGTACCGCGACAGTTGCAGCCATTTCACCTGTAAAACTTTTGGAAATCTCTGAAGAAGTTTTTAAGACTGCCATGGGTGAACCTGATTTTTGCAAAAAAGTGATAGCCCACTTTCTCAAACGCTTTCTTAAAACCCATGATGTGGTGTGTCGCTTAAGCCAGCCTAATATTGGCATGAAGCTGTGCCATTATTTCAAGACGCTGGTGGAGGCTTCGGGCGAAGAGATGAAAGCTGATAAGGTATTCGTGAAAACACCAAGCCACGCGGCCATGGCGAAGCTTTTAAGCTGTCAGCGTGAGTCTGTAACACGCGAAATCAAGAAGCTTGTCCAAGCAGGCATCATCAGCCCTGTACAATCTGGCGGATATATGCTGCATATACCAGAAGTCGATTTATACCTTGGTGGTTTGCTGGAGTAATCAGTGTGTCAGTAGGCTGAGGCAACCGTATACACGGTGGTCTGCCCAATGCCTTTGAGGTTAAGTGTGCTTTGTTGGCAGTTGGGCTTTGTGGTAAGTGCTGTAAGGGTTGGCTGATCCATCAGTATTTCACCAGCTCTGGCACTGGATTCCAAACGCGCCGCAAGGTTAACATGCTTGCCAATGGCAGTAAAAGCTCGGCGCTCATGTGATCCCAAAATACCAAGGACGGCATCACCTGTAGCAATGCCAATCCCCACGCCCAACACAGGTAAGCCTGATTGTGTGCGCTTGCGGCGAACTTTCTTGATGTTTTGTTGGATATATTGGGCAGCCTGAAAAGCATTATCCGCAGTGTTTGTGTCTGATGGGATAATGCCAAATACTGCCATAGCACCATCTCCCATGATTTTATCAATCAAACCACACTTTTCCAGAATTGGAGTTACCATACCATCCATATACTGATTGAGCGTGTTCATCACCTCTTGCGCATCATGGCTTTCATTAAATGGAGTAAAGCCACGAATATCAACAAATAGTGTGGTGATTTCACGGCGCTCACCATCTTGCTTGAAGGTTAAGTCACCATTGCTGGCACGGCTTGCGACCTCATTGCCAACATAGCGCCCTAAAGTACGATGAAGTTGATCTTTGAGTAGATGTAGTTCATTGGCAACCTGTTGATACTTTTGAAGCTGCAAAACATGGTCGGTCACATTCAAAAAGAGCAGCCAGTCTGCGGTATCATGTTGGAAGGCTAAAATATCGGTATATTGTCCATGCTTAAGTTGCATATGAGGCAGCTCAAAATCTTCTTGAATAGGAAGCATGCCTTGAAGTATTTCACAATCATCCAACACATGGTGTTCGGGTTTTTTTTCAAAATATTGATGCCAGGAGCCACCTACGCTGATAATACGGTCAGAGCCTTTCTTTAATTCCAGCCATGCAGGTGTTAATGCCTCCATTTGGTATGCAGCCAAATATTTGCGAATGCTTGGTGGTATGTCTTGCTGTTGCATTATATTAGGGTTGCTTTAGCGATACTTAAAAATGCTGCCTCTACATTATCCCCAGTTTTGGCGCTGGTCAGATAAACGGGGCTACTTGTGTCTTTGAGCTTTTGGATGTTTGACTCTGAAATGCTCCAGGCATCATCCAAGTCAGATTTGTTTAACAGATAAATGTGAGGTATTTCTCCCAATGTTTCATCAACCCTATCCAGTATGTCTTCTGCCACAGCTATGGTATTCGGGCGCGTGCCATCAATCACCATCATGATACCAGAAGCACCACGAAGGTAGCTTGTGGGTATTTTTTTATATTTTTCCTCACCATGAATATCCCAAATCATCAGGTTGACTTTAGTGTCGTCAACCTGGACGAGCTTTTTGTCAATTTTAACGCCCATGGTTGATAAATATTTCTCAGAAAACTTGCTGTACACAAATCGGGCTGTCAGGCTGGTTTTTCCCACACCCGCCGCACCTAAAATGCAAATCTTTTTTTGAATCATTATATATCCTGAATAGTTAAATTAGATATGTACAAACTATGAATTTGAACAATTTTACTGTAGTTTTTTTCGGCAAAATCAATCCAAGCTTGGCTTGCTGAGCCTGTTATCTTTAAGATGCCATTGCTGTAGCTCATTTCAATGGTGGCAGGCGGTTGAAGAAGATCAATAGCAAGCTTAAGAATTTCGGCATCAGTTAATGGGCGTTTAGGCGTTTCTTGTTTAGCAACAGGTATGGTCAATTTTGGTGTTGGTATAGGTATTTTTCTTGGCTGAACATCAGGCTTTTGAATGATAGGGGTAATATGAGAGGCTTGGCTCATGTCCACATGTTCAATGCCTGGGATAAAGGTTGCCTGATGCCTAGCTTGATCTAACCAGCTTTGCTTGGCTTTGCCTTTGATAATAAGTGTGTTTTGGTCCAAGCTGAACTCAATGCTTTTTGGTGGTGCAAGCTTTTGATAAGCGCGTTGTAAAACCAAAGTAGGGTGTAAGGCATAGTAAGGCTGCATGTGAAATTGAATATGTTTGTTGTCCAGTGTCTTGTATTGTTGCAAAAGGCTATAAGGGTCTATGCTTAGAGGATCACGCAAGCCCGATACAACCGTTGTGTCATCAAGGGTGCTAATATTACCGAGCATGATGCCAGGCTGACTTTGGAGTTCAGCGATATACTTCTCCCATTCTACCTGCTGTTGACTACCTTCCATAGCACTAGAGCCAATCCACCAAGCAATCAATAATGCAATTGCAGCCAGCATCACCATAGCTTTAATTGGAGACTTCTTTTTATTTGGGTTTGCGCCTGGTTTATAGTCTTGAACCAATAGGTGGTTGAGTTCGTCATCGATAACATCAAATGGAGAGGTGTCACCATCAAATGTTTTGAAATCATCGGCATACTTTTGTTGTAGGTGCTCCAGTGTTGATAGGATTTTCTCTTGAAGTGAACGGGGAGGGTTGCCTCGGCATACAACAGCCAGCACAACATCAGGCGAGCTTTCAACCATGATTTGTAGATCGCCCATGCGTAGATTATCAATATTTTGTGCGTTGCTGGAAAAAGAATCTTGAATGAAGTCTTGTACAGCAGTTAGCATACTGGAAACCACATCAGCATCCTGGTGGTGTGAAGGATCAAGCGCAATATGCTTTAATAATAAACCTGTTTCTTTATGGATAAGGAAGATCTGCTCAACACGGTATAACAAAGTGTTGAGCATAACAACTTCAGCAAATGATTTTCCTGTGCGTTTTGCTTCCAGCCGCCACTTTAGCCCCTGAATAGAGAATGAATTGTCTAAGGTTGTATTCAGTGATTGCATCATTTCCGAAATAGCATTGTTGATAGACTTGCGAATTGCAGGACCCATCATAGGAAATAATGCATCAGATAAAGGCTGAGGGTCGCGGGTAATAGAACATCTTAATGCTTCCTCAATGGTAGGGGCTAGCGTTTTGCCAAGTTTATTGTCTTCCTTGCTACGGATAAGAATGGCTTCAGGTAGAACGCTGGCAATATCTTTGGCTAGTACTTCTTTGTTTTCAATGTGTTCTTCAATTTTCTCAATGCGACTTTCTTCTTCGTTGAAAAGAAGTTTGCGCAAGGTATGTAATGGATTTTCTGTTGTTTCTGCAGGGTTATTGGAATGTTCACTCATTGCGATTTTAATCTATGTCACGCTGTGGTTGTAATGGCTTTATTTCACCATGCAGGCGCATGGATACTTCATGAAAAATATCGCCCAGCATTTCACGATCAGTTTTTTCTTTTTGTAAGGTTTTGGTTTGTTGGTTAATAACTTCCATTAAGGAAATGCGTACAGCTTGAATTTCAGAGAGTAAGGATTTCGATTGCTCTAGCAATGCAGCGCGTGTTTCCGTATTGCTTTGTTCAATGCTATCTTCTACTTTGTGTACTTTTTTGTCGGTATCGTTGGCATAGCGGCTTAACTCATATTGCATATGTTGTGTTGCGTCTTCGCGTTCACGGCGTTCGACGGAAATCATTTCTGCGAGGTTATTGATTTCTCGTTTAATATAGGACTCAAGTGTATCCAAGCGGCTACTCACTTCATTGCGAAGGGTGTTGGATTCCACTTGAATGTTATTTTCAAGATTGATAAAACGCTTTTCCAGCTCGCGCATTTGTGAGCCAAACATAAGGTCGCCAAGGTTACGCATATGAGGGCCAAGAATAATCTCCCGGATTTGGTCGATGTTTTGAATCTCATTGCCTTGTGGTTCGGTAGCTTTGTTCTTATTGTTTTCCATATTATCCTCCCTTGGCACTTCTTTTCCAAATAATGATAGTTTTATTCACGCAAAAGCTCAGTGATACCTGTTTTGGCGCGAGTTTTTTCATCCACTGTTTTAACAATGACAGCGCAATACAAGTTTGGACCACCTGAAGCACCCGGCATAGAGCCTGATACGACAACAGAATACGGAGGCACTTCACCATACGAGATTTCGCCTGTGGCACGATTGACGATACGGGTTGATTTGCCGATATATACACCCATAGAAATCACAGAGCCTTCACGCACAACTACACCTTCCACAATCTCAGAGCGCGCGCCAATAAAGCAGTTGTCTTCAATGATGGTCGGGGTGGCTTGAAGCGGCTCCAACACACCGCCAATACCCACGCCGCCTGATAAATGCACATTTTTACCAATTTGTGCGCAAGAGCCCACGGTTGCCCATGTATCGACCATGGTACCTTCATCCACATACGCACCGATATTCACATACGATGGCATCAATACCACTTTGGGAGCAATAAATGAGCCTTTGCGAACCGTGGCATTCGGAACCACACGCATACCACCTTTGCGAAACATGTCTTCGCCCCAGTTGGCAAATTTTTGCGGTACTTTGTCGTAGTAATTGGTGTCACCACCACGAACCACTTCATTGTCATGCAGCTTAAAGAACAAAAGCACTGCTTTTTTCATCCATTCATTGGTTTTCCATACACCGTTGTCATCGCGCTCGGCAACGCGAATACCGCCATCATCCAAGAGGTCAATCGTGCGCACAACGGCTTCACGGGTTTCAGCGTCAACGGTGTGCATGTCCCATGAATCGCGGCTATCCCATGCTTGCTCGATGACTTGTTGTAAATGGTTCATAATCTTATGCTCCTAGGTTTTGTTGGTTTGTTTTTCTTTTTGGGCAAGACTAAGCATTTCGTGAAGTTGAGGCAAATCTTAGAGGCTATTGCACTTTATGGATACCAAATATGCAAAAGCAGACTACAATGCGGCATCTAAAATAAATAATGACAAAAGGTGTGCTTGTATGGGATTGGTAGCTGATTCATGGCAGAATAAGTTTTTGAGGATTCGTAGCAATAAGGTTTTTGAGTTGTCGGTGATTGCCATTATCATCATTTCAGCTTTGATGATTGGCGCATCAACTTATGATATCGACCCGCGTTGGATGACAGCTATTTATGTGTTGGATACTGCGATTACCATATTTTTCTTGGTTGAAATCATTATCCGCATATTGGCAGAAAAATACTTTTTTAATTTTTTTAAGAATGCTTGGAATGTGTTTGATTTCTTGATTGTGACCGTAAGCCTTTTGCCCATTGATGATAGCGAGATGGTTTTGCTGGCGCGTTTGATTCGTATTTTTCGTGTGTTGCGCTTGGTTTCCATTATTCCTGAGCTTAGGGTACTGATTAGTTCATTGTTGATTGCTATTCCTCGTATGGGGTATGTGTTGGTATTGATGTTTATCATTTTTTATATTTATGCGGCGATGGGCAGCTTTTTGTTTGAAAAAATCAACCCAGTATTGTGGGGTGATATTAGCATTTCGATGTTGACCTTATTCCGGGTCTCTACTTTTGAAGACTGGACCGATGTGATGTATGAGACCATGGATGTGTACGCTTGGAGCTGGCTTTATTACCTGACATTTATTTTTCTAACGACTTTTGTTTTTATGAATATGATGATTGGTATTATTCTTGATGTCATGCAGAGCGAACATGAGAAGTTGGCACGAGAAACAGGCGAGGGAGAAGCAGGAGAAGTACATTATATCAAAGAGCATACAACAGCGATTGAAGATAGGTTGGAGCGCATTGAAGCATTGCTAGAAAAAGCCATATTGAAAGATAACAAACCCTAGCCTCTCATAGATATAGATTGAGCCAAAAGGCTTATGTCGCTACGCTGCGGCCTATTGCTTGGTAGCTTGTAGGTGGTGTTCATGGAAAATATTGTAATACAAGGTGGTTCGCCGCTTGTTGGGAGTGTGGAGAGTAGTGGCGCAAAAAATGCGGCACTACCCCTGCTTGCGGCAGCGATTCTTGCTGATGGCCCTGTCACTTTTCACCGTATTCCACATTTGAATGATATTGCGACTATGACCAAGCTCCTGGTATGGCAGGGTGCAGAAGTTGAATATGATGATCAAAACCGGCTCACTATTGATACAACTCGAGCAGATAAGCCTGAAGCACCTTATGATATGGTGAAAACCATGCGTGCATCCTCTTTGGTGCTTGGTCCATTGCTGGCTCGTTTTGGTGAGGCAAGAGTGAGCTTGCCTGGTGGATGTGCCATTGGTGCGCGACCTATTGATTTGCACCTTAAGGCTTTGGAAGTGATGGGCGCGGAAATCAGTGTGGAACATGGCGATGTGATTGCTAAGGCTCCTGATGGTTTGAAAGGAAAGCGTGTTTTCTTTGATCAGGTTACAGTAACAGGTACAGAAAATATCATGATGGCTGCTGTGCTTGCTGATGGTGAAACCATCTTGGAAAACGCAGCAAGAGAGCCTGAGGTAGTTAATCTTGCGGATGCGCTGCGTAGCTTGGGCGCGGAAATTGAAGGAGACGGCACGGGAACCATTACCATTCAAGGTGTACCTTCGATTGCAGGTGGTGATGTTTATACCATTGCCGATAGAATTGAAACGGCAACATATCTTGCCGCAGGCTTGATTACGGGTGGGGATGTCACGGTGACCAAAACAGACCCTAAGCTATTGGATGCGTTTTTAGCGCGGGTGAAAGAAGCAGGGGCTACGGTTGAAGTGGGTGATGACTTTATTCGTTGTGCAGCACCCGAACGATTGCAGGCAGTGAATATCCATACTATGCCACATCCTGGGTTCCCTACGGATTTGCAAGCCCAGTTTATGGCGATGATGTGTGTGGCTGATGGTATGAGTTTGATTTCTGAAACCA
The DNA here is from genome assembly GCA_026982535.1 of Ghiorsea sp. Taxonomy (GTDB): domain Bacteria; phylum Pseudomonadota; class Zetaproteobacteria; order Mariprofundales; family Mariprofundaceae; genus Ghiorsea. The sequence continues at coordinate 13,382 of JALSGX010000090.1, forward strand.
TTTTTGAAAATCGATTTATGCATGTGCAAGAATTGGTGCGTATGGGTGCGGATATTCAGCTTGATGGACATACGGCAGTGGTCAAAGGTGTGGATCAGCTTTCAGGTGCGCCTGTCATGGCAACCGATTTAAGGGCATCGGCCTCTTTGGTGTTGGCTGGTGTTGCTGCCAAGGGGGAAACAGTGATTTCACGGGTGTACCATATTGATCGTGGCTATGAGCGCATTGAAGAAAAAATGCGTAGTTTGGGTGCCAATATTGAGCGCCACTACATATAAGGGTAAGAACGAATATGTCAGATAAACCAATATTAACCATTGCCTTATCCAAGGGGAGAATTTTGGAGCAAACATTACCCTTGCTCGAATTTGCCAACTTGATGCCCAAAGAAAATGTGCAAACTACACGAAAATTGATGGTAGATGGTCCTGAAGACTGGGCAGGGAGTAAGGTTCGCTTTCTTATTATTCGTGCCGCGGATGTGTGTACTTATGTGGAGAAAGGTGCGGCAGACTTGGGTATCTCGGGGCGTGATTTACTGCTGGAATACAAACCGCATGTGTATGAACCTTTGGACTTAAAGATTGGCAAGTGTCGCCTTTGTGTGTGTGGTCCTAAAGATGCCGTGGAGGCGGGTGATGCCTTGATTACAGGCGGGCGTATTCGTGTGGCGACCAAATATGATACGATTGCTGAAGACTATTATCGCAAGCAGGGTGTTCACGCGGATGTGATTCATTTGTATGGTTCGATGGAGTTGGCGCCTCTGGTGGGTATGGCAGACAAGATTGTCGATGTGGTGGAAACAGGAAATACTCTCAAAGCCAATGGTTTGGTTGAAGAAGCAACGCTGTTTGATGTATCCAGCCGTTTGATTGCCAATCCTGCGAGTTTTGTAACCAAGAAAAAACAGGTGCAAGCAGTCATTGATCAATTGCGAGAAGCCGTGAAAAATAGAGAAAAGGTGAAAGAAAGTGAGTAAAGTTCAACGAATTTATGCCAATAACCCTGATTATAAAGCGCAACTTCATGCGTTATTGTCTCGTGAAACCGATACGGGTGAGGATGTGCAACACCTTGTGGCAGATATTCTGGCAGATGTGAAAGCCAACGGTGATACAGCCCTTTGTGCATATACTGCCAAGTTTGATGGTTGGGATTGTACGGCTGAACGCATGGTGATCAGCCGAGAGCGTATGGAAAAGGCTTGGCTTGATGTGTCCGACATGGATAGGCAATCGCTACAGTTGGCTGCGGATAGAATCAAAGCTTACCATGAAAAGCAGGTGCAAACGGATTGGGATTATACTGATGATGCAGGATTAACTTTGGGGCAGAAAATCACGGCTTTGGATAGCGTGGGTTTGTATGTGCCGGGCGGTAAGGCGGCATACCCATCATCAGTGTTAATGAATGCTGTGCCTGCGCAAGTGGCAGGTGTTGAAAAAATTGTCATGGTCGTACCAACACCCAATGGAGAGTTAAATGAGTTGGTGCTGGCAGCAGCTTTTGTCTCGGGTGTACAAGTTGGGTTTGCCGTGGGTGGTGCGCAAGCGGTTGCAGCACTTGCTTATGGCACGGAAACCATTCCTGCGGTGGATAAAATTGTAGGGCCGGGCAATAAGTTTGTGGCAGCAGCCAAACGCCAGGTGTTTGGTGTTTGTGGCATTGATATGATTGCAGGCCCTTCAGAAATTGCAGTGGTGGCTGATGGCGGGAACCCTGAGTGGTTGGCTGCTGACTTTTTATCCCAAGCAGAACATGATGAAGCAGCACAAAGTATTTTGATTACCACAGATGAGGATTTGGCCGATAAGGTGGAAGAAGCCATTGAGCAGCACTTGGCGGTGCTGGAACGCGCACCGATTGCACGCGCATCGGTGAAAAACCATGGCGCATTGATTATTGTAAATGATTTGGATGAGGCAGCAGAAGCGGTCAATATCATTGCGCCAGAGCATTTGGAGCTGGCATTGGAAGACCCTGATGCGTTGTTGCCCAAGATTAAACATGCGGGTGCGATTTTCTTGGGTCATTTTGTGCCTGAAGCATTGGGCGATTATATGGCTGGCCCGAATCATGTGTTGCCAACCAATCGCACAGCTAGATTTTCAAGCCCCTTGGGTGTGTATGATTTTCAGAAGCGAAGTAGCGTGATTCGCGCCACGCCGCAGGGTGTGGCAGCCATTGGTGCAGAAGCAGCACATTTGGCACATCGTGAAGGTTTGCAGTGTCATGCCTTAACATTGGAACTTAGATTGCAACATCAAGGGGAATAGATATGGGTCGCAGTGCAAGTATTGAAAGAAATACCAAGGAAACGCAGATTAAACTATCCATCAATTTGGATGGCACAGGCAAGTGCGAACTGAATACACCGATTCCTTTCTTGAATCACATGCTGGAGCAAATTTCTCGTCACGGCTTGATTGATTTACGCATTGATGCCAAGGGTGACATTGATATTGATGACCATCATACCGTGGAAGATATAGGTATTTGTTTGGGTGAAGTGCTTCGTGAAGCCATTGGCGATAAGAAGGGTATTGTGCGCTACGGGCATGCTTATGTGCCATTGGATGAATCATTATCGCGTGTTGTTCTTGATTTGTCAGGTCGCCCAGACTTGGAATACCATGTTGATTTTCCTAAAGCCATGGTTGGCAGCTTTGATGTGGACTTGTTCAAGGAGTTTTTCCAAGCTGTGGTGAATCACTCTCGCATGAGCCTGCACATTGATAACCTTCGTGGTATCAATAATCATCATATTGCTGAGACTGTATTCAAGGCATTTGGTCGTGCTTTGCGTATGGCTGTGGAAGCTGATCCTCGGCAATCAGGTATTCCAAGCACCAAAGGTACGCTTTAACCTATGATTGGGCTGATTGATTATGGTATGGGCAATCTGCATTCAGTTGCCAAGGCATTGGAGAAGGTTGGTGGTGATGTAGAGCTTGTCAAACAAGCTGGTGATATTGCGAACTATGAGAGAATTGTTTTACCTGGCGTGGGCGCGTTTCGTGATTGCATGGCAACGCTTAAAGACACAGGCATGGCAGATGCGATTGTAGAAGCCGTCAATAAAGGTACACCGTTTTTGGGTATTTGCTTAGGCATGCAGGTATTGATGACCCGTTCGTATGAGTTTGGTGTGTATGCTGGCTTAAACCTTATTGAAGGCGAAGTGAAGCCTTTTCCAGAAAGCCATGTTGAACGAGGTTTTAAGATTCCGCATATGGGCTGGAATGATGTGGTGCTGCCGCAAGGTGAGCCGCACCCTGTGCTTCAGGGTATCAATAAGGGCGATCAGGTGTATTATGTGCACTCCTATTATTGTGCGCCAAAGAATCCAGAGCATTTGTTGGCAGCATGTTCGTATGGTGACTTTCCATTTGCGGCGGTGATTGGCAGAGATAATGTGCTGGGTATGCAGTTTCACCCTGAAAAAAGTCAAAAAGTAGGGTTGCAGTTGCTGGAAGGCTTTATGCGCTGGAAACCATAGCGGCATCAAGATGCGAAAAAAGTTTCGTCTGTTAGAGTTCGGCAAAATTATCAATTTGTATATCAGTTAAAGGGGATTCCATGGGTATTCTTGAAGGTAAAAAAGGTTTGGTTCTTGGCTTGGCAAACAATAAGTCTATTGCTTGGGGTGTGGCGCAAGCTTGCCACCGCGAAGGTGCAGAGCTTGGTTTTAATTATTTGGGTGAGCAGCTTGAAAAGCGTGTGCGTCCGCTGGCAGAGCAGGTAAACAGTACATTGATTGAGCCTATGGATGTGGGTGAAGATGCGGAAATCGATGCGTTTTTTGCTAAAGTTGAAGAAAAATGGGGCAAGATAGATTTTTTGGTGCATTCCATTGCCTTTGCCAATAAGGATGCGCTTCGCAATCCATTCTCTCAAGCTTCCCGTGCGGATTTTCAGTTGGCAATGGATATTTCAGCTTATTCATTTATTGCATGTGCCCAACGGGCAGCGGATATGATGAATGATGGCGGCAGCATGGTGACCATGACCTATCTGGGTGCAGAGCGCGCTGTACCGGGTTATGGTATGATGGGTGTGGCAAAAGCTGCGCTTGAGGCTGCAACACGCTATTTGGCTGATGATTTGGGGCATAGCCGGGGTATTCGTGTGAATGCGGTATCAGCAGGGCCTATTCGTACTTTAGCAGCATCGGCTGTGAGTGATTTTAAGGCATTGATGGCAAAAAGCGCGCGTGGATCCATGCTTGGGCGTAATGTAAGCCAAGAAGAAGTTGGTAATACCACGGCATATTTGGTATCTGATTTGTCATCGGGTGTGACGGGTGAAGTGCATTATGTGGACGCAGGGTTCCACATCGGCGCAGGCGATCCCGGCGTATAATGCTTATCTCACCTATTTATTGTTCGCTAGCGGTGTTGGAAACGCGCACTTACAGCAGTAAGCTTGCTTATTCCGCCTTGCTAGAGAACACTATCTAGGCAAGCTAAATCATTGTAGATTCATAGGTTTTAGGTGGAAGGTAAGGGTAATAGATGTCAGGTTCCAGTATTGGTCAAATCTTTAGGGTAAGCACAGCAGGTGAGTCGCATGGCAAGGCCTTGGTAGCGATTGTGGATGGTTGCCCTGCGGGAGTTGAATTGTCGGAAGCTGATATTCAACCTGACTTGGATAGACGAAAACCTGGGCAGTCCAAATACACCACACAACGCAGAGAAGCTGATGAAGTGGAGATTTTATCGGGGGTGTTTGAAGGCAAAACCACAGGTTGCCCCATTGCATTATTGATTCGCAATACCGACCAGCGCAGCAAAGATTATTCCGACATCAAAGATAAGTTCCGCCCTGGTCATGCTGATTATACATATCATCATAAGTATGGGTTTAGAGACTACCGTGGTGGTGGTCGCGCATCAGCACGAGAAACAGCCATGCGGGTGGCAGCAGGTGCGGTAGCGCGCAAATTTTTGGCACATTCAGGTGTTCAAATCCGTGGCTGGGTTGATCAAATTGGTCCGATTAAAATTAACCCCAACAACTTCTCGTTTGATGAAATATATAACAACCCCTTTTTCTCGCCTGATGCGGATGCAGCGAAGGATATGGCAGACTTTATGGATAAGCTGCGTAAAACAGGTGATTCCATTG